>NZ_JBJMQP010000118.1:0-173698 GCF_045802625.1 Hyalangium sp.
CTGGATCGCATCTCCTCCAAGCGCTCCTTCTGGAGCCGGCTGACCTGACCAACTCCCGCGGGCGCGCAGGCTGAGGCATCCCCCAAGATCCCTCAGCCGTGCGGCCACGCGGGTTGACGGCACTCCGCCCATCCCTGAGCCCTCGGTGAGGAGGGCCGCGGAGCACACCGGGCTGCATAGCAATCCCAGGGCCGAGACCCGCGCAGTCCTCGGGCCCTCACAAACCTCGCAGTCACGCGGGGTTGGGGCCAGGCGCGCCCAGTCCTTCAGGACCCGCTTGCCCGAAACGGGGTGTCATGAAGGCCCCAGCGCCGCGGCTCAGGCCGGCGTGGTAGCCGGGGGCTCCGAGCGCTGCGCCGTCCCGTACGCCATCTCCCGCCCCAGCAGCCCCGGATCAAAGTACGCGAAGAAGCGCCGGATCCGATCGCCGTCCCACTCGAGGATCGACACGCCCTCGTAGCTCACCGCCGAGCCGTTGTGCGCCGTGCCCTGCGTCTCCCACTCCAGCGCCACCCGGTCCGCCGATTCGATCATGTTCCGGAAGGTGGACTTCACCCGCGCCAGCGTGCCCTTGTACTCCTTCCAGAACTGGCGAGCCCCCTCGCGCCCGGAGAACATGCGCTGCGAGGCCGCGTTGCTCACCTGCGCGTCGTCGCTGAAGAGCGACACCAGGGGCTCCAGCTCCCCGCCCTCCTCCAGCTTCGCCAGTGCGTCCACGAACCGCTGCGCTCGCTCCATCGCCATGCGTCCCTCGCTCGGCCTGTGAAAAGGATGTCGCCGGAACGGTGTTCACGCGGCGCATGCCCTGCTCCCGCCGCCGCCCGCTCCCTCGCTGGGCAAGGGGGCTTCAGTGAACCTTTTCTCGCAGCGCAGGCGCGGACACCCCGTGCTCGCAGGTAAGCTGGGCCCGCGATGGAACGCGTCCGCCCTCCCCGGCCCTCTGACGACTCCGGCCCCGAGACGATCGGCGCCCTGCCGAGCACACACTCGCTGGCCGTGCTGCTGGATGTGGTGCGCGCGCCCGGAGTGATGAGATCCGACGTGGACGCGCTCCTGCAAGGGCTCGCCCGCCCGCTGTCCGAGAACGAGTCCCCGCGCTCCCGAGCCGACCTCCTGCTCTCCCTCATCGAGTCCGAAGAGGTGGGCGACATGGTGGGCAGTGAGGGAACCCCCGTGCGAGCCGTCGCGGTGCAGGCCCTGCTCGACATGGGCTATCCCTATGCGCTCGAGATCCCTCCCGAGGCGTTCGGCGGCCGCCGCGCGGCCCTCCCGCAGGAGCTCCCCGTCCCCGGTTTGATCGCCACGCTGGCCGGCTTCATCATTCAATCCATCACCTGTGTGCCTCCCGTGCTCGAGCTCCTGGGCAGGGAGTCCGAACCGGACAAAGTGCTCGGGCTGATCGTCCTCAGCCTGCTGCTGGGTCCCACCTTCATGTCGGTGCTGGGGGGAGCGCTGCGAATGCGGTACCTGCAACGGCTCGGCCTGATCACAATGACGATCACCGGTGCCATCTGGCTGATCATCCTGGCCCTGCAGCTCGCCACCACCGGGCACCCGCTCTCCCACCTGTCCACCTATGTGTCGCTGGTCGCGGGGCTCGGGTTCCTGCTGGGCGCCTTCTTCACTCGCACGCCCGGGTGGCTCGCCCCGGACGAGGCACCCCCGGACGAGGCGCCTGAGACCGAGCCCTGAGCCCACGTCTCGGGAGCTGACGGCGGCATTGCCCGTGTACGTGTCCAACAGGAGGAAGTGAGTCCCCTCCAGCCGCAGCACCTCCAGCGTGCGCGCCACCGGATCCACCCACCACACGTGGCGGACTGCCTCGCGCGCATACACCCGCAGCTTGGCTCCTCGATCCAGGGCCACCGTGGACGGCGAGAGCACCTCGCAGACCCAGTCCGAAGCCAGGGAGATGGCCGCCGTGCGCGGCGGCTGAGGCATGCGCTCGCGTGTCCAAGACGCGAGGTCTGGCACCAGCACATCCTCGCCGAAGTGCAGCTCCGGCTCATCAAGGATGATCCAGCCTCCGGGTCCTCCACGCCCTCGATTGAAGGGACCGATCAGCTCGCCTCCGAGCTGCGAAGCCGCCACCGTGTGGGGAATGGCCGGCCGAGGGCTGGCGTACAGCTCGCCCTCGACAATCTCTCCCACCACGTTTGGAGGGAGTGCCTCCAAGTCCGCGTAGGTGGCTGGCCTCTTTCCCATGCTTCTTTCCTCGACCTCCACGCCCGTTTCCATGAGAAGCGAGCATAGTCACCCGGTCTGACGTACCAGGGCGGGTCCTCAGAGCCTACCTCATAAGTCGCTGACGCGTCGACCTGGACGGGCCCGCACTCAACCTCTCCCGGGAGTCACGGAAGAGAGCGTGGGGGTCTTGTCCTGGTCCCTGGCCGCCAGCCGCGCCACGGACTCCACCAGCGCGTCGGCCTCCAGCGGCTTGGCCATGTGTACCTGGAACCCCGCTCGGTAGGCCCGGCGCGCATCCTCCGCTCCCGCGTACGCCGTGAGCGCGATCGCCGGGATCCATTGATCCCTCGCCTCGGCCCACTCGCGGATCCGCTTGAGCAGCGCGTGCCCGTCCTCTCCCGGCAGCCCGATGTCCGAGATCAGCACGTCCGGCAACACCGCCTCCAGGCGCTCCATCGCCTCGCGCCCGTGGGCCGCCGCGTTCACCTCCGCGCCGCGCTCGCGCAGCAGCAGCGTGATCAGCTCACGCGCGTCCGCCGCGTCCTCCACCAGCAGCACCCGCACCCCGTCCAGCCGCACCGTGGAGACCGCGCTCTCCGTGGCGCCCGCTCGCTCCGGCTCCGGCAGCAGCGCCGGCACCGGCAGCCGCACCGTGAACGTAGCGCCGTGCCCCAGCCCCGCGCTCGCCGCCTCCACCGCCCCGGCGTGCAGCTCCACCAGGTGCCGGACAATGGCCAGCCCCAGCCCCAGCCCGCCGTGCTCGCGCGTGCTGCTGCCGTCCGCCTGCCAGAAGCGCTCGAACAGGTGCGGCAGCGCCTCCGCGCGGATGCCCTGCCCCGTGTCCGTCACCCGCACCCGCCACTCCGAGTCCCCGCGCTCCACCCGCACTTCCACCCGGCCCCCGGCGGGCGTGAACTTCACCGCGTTCACCAGCAGGTTCCAGAACACCTGCTGCAACCGCCCGGGGTCTCCCGTCACCTGCCCCACCCCCGCCGCCAGCTCCACCGCCAGCGTCACGCCCTTCTGCTCCGCACGCGGCCGCACCACCTCCACCGCCGCCTGCACCACTCCCGCCAGCTCCACCGCCTTGCGGTGCAGCGTCAGCTTCCCGGTGAGGATGCGCGACACGTCCAGCACGTCCTCGATGAGCTGCGCCAGCGAGCGAGCGTTGCGCTCGATGACCTCCAGGCCCTTCTCCCGCACCGAGACGTCGTCCCGCCGCGTGCGCAGCATCTGCGTCCAGCCCAGCACCGCCGTCAGCGGCGTGCGCAGCTCGTGGCTCATCACCGCCAGGAACTCGTCCTTGGCGCGGTTGGCCGCCTGGGACTCGGCAATCAATCGCGCGTTCTCGATGGCCACCGCCGCCAGCCGCGCCAGCTGCAGCAGGATGGCCTCGTCCTCGGACGTGAAGTCTCCATCGTACCGGTCCGACAGCTGGATGAGCCCCAGGTTGCGCCCGTTGCGGCCCACCAGCGGCACCGCCAGCCAGCCGCGCAGGGGCGGGTGCCCAGCCCCGTTCCCCCTGAAGGCCCGCCACGCCGGATCCGTCCTCAGCTCCACCTGCGTCAGCCGCAGCGGGCGGTTGGTCCGGCACACCTCCGCGTAGAGGCCCGTCCCATCCGTGCGCGCCGAGTACCCCCGCCACGCCGCGTACTTGTCCGACAGCGAGACGGTGTGGATGGCCTGCGCCCAGTCCTCGCCCGTCGTCAGGCTGGTGACGGCCTGGTGCGCGCCGATGAGCGAGCGCGCCTGCTCCGTGATCACCTGGAGCACCCCATCCAGCGACGCCGCCTGGCCAATCGCCAGCGAGGCCTCCGCCAGCCCCTCGAGCTGCACCCGGTGGTGCTGCTCGCGGCGCAGCAGCCGGGCCCGCTCCGCCTCGTCCTCGCGCTGGCGAGTAATGTCGCGGTGGTTGCCCACCCACTCGCGCACCGAGCCGTCCGGCTCCAGCACCGGCACCGCGCGCACCTGCATGTGGCGGTACACCCCGTCATGCCGCCGCAGCCGCACCTCCCCCTGGTAGGGCGCCGCCGCCGCCACCGCCTGGCGCCACGAGCCCTCCATGGCCTCCCGGTCCTCCGGGTGCACCGCGCTGAGCCAGCCCCAGCCCAAGAGCTCCTCGCGCTCCTGCCCCGTGAAGGCCCGCCACCCCGGCTGATCCGAGTCGAACTCGCCCTCGGGCGGCATGTCCCAGATGATCTCCGAGGTGGAGGTGAGGAAGGCGCGGAAGCGCTCCTCGCTGCGCGCCATGTCCCGCAGCAGCTCCTCCACCGTGCGCCGGGCCAGCACCTGATCCGTCACGTCGAAGGCGAACGAGGCGACGCCCTCCACCTGCCCCTCCGCGTTGCGCAGCGGCTGGTACACGAAGTCGAAGTACGCCTCCGCCGCGAGCACGTCCTGGCCCTTGCCGCCCAGGCGCACCGGGAACTCCTTGCCCACGAAGGCCTCGCCGGTGGCGTACACCCGGTCCATCGCCTCGAAGAGCCCCTGCCCCTCCAGCTCCGGCATGGCCTCGCGCATCGTGCGCCCGGTCAGGTCCTTGCCGCCCAGGAACTGGCGCTGGCGCGGGTTGCAGAGCACGAAGCGGTGCTCGCGGCCGCGGGTGAGGAACATCATCGCCGGGGCGCGCATCACCAGCTCTTCCAGCCGGGAGCGCTGGGCCTCCACCTCCGCCATCAGCCGCGAGCGCTCCATCGCCAGCGCGCAGTGCCGCGCCAGGGCCAGGAGGAACTCGCGCTCGTCTCCGGAGAAGGCGCGCGGCTCGGGGAAGCACAGCGCCAGCACGCCGATGATCTTCGCCTCCACCACCAGGGGCATGCTCGCCACCGAGCGCGCCGGCGTCTGCTCCAGCATGACGTGCAGCAGGTTGGGGTAGCGGGCGGCCAGGGCCTCGGGGGACTCGAGCCACACGGCCTCGCCGGTGTTGTACGAGTGGGGCAGCGGCAGCGGCGCATCCAGCGGCATGAGCTGGAAGTCCCGGTAGAGCTGACGCGACCAGCCGTTGTAGGCCACCGTTCGCAGCACCTGCTGGCCCTGGACGGGCAGGCCCACGGTGGCCATGTTGGCGCCCACCGCGGCCATGATGCTCTCGACGGCCACGGACATCACCTCTTCCGGCGAGTTCGCCCCGGACAGCTGCGCGGTGAGCTCCTGCAGGCGCGCGAGCCGAGTCGTGGTGCGCTCGGCGTCCTCGCGGGCGGCGCGCTCGGCGGCCAGCAGCCGCAGCCGCTCCACCTCCGCCTGCCGGGTGTCGGTGATGTCGCGGATGATCGCCACGAGCCCGGCGCTCGAGGGGAACACGCGCACCTCGAACCAGGAGTCCGTGGGCGGGTAGTAGTCGGTGAGGGTGCTGCGCTCGCCGGAGACCATGGCCTCGCGGAAGGCCGAGGCGAACGGGGTGTTGTCGAGCTCGGGCAGCTCCTTCCAGAGCTCGTGGCCCAGCACCGACTCGCGCGAGCGGCCCGCCAGACGCTCGGAGACGGAGTTGAGATAGGTGATGCGCCAGTCTCGATCCACCGAGACGATGCCGTCGGTGATGCTGTCCAGGAGCGGATCAAACCAAGGGTCGCCTCCCGCCGGCGTCCCGACGCCTGGCTGCTGCGGTACTGGAGGCAGGAGTGGGATCCGCATGGCGACTGTCCAGGCTTAGCAGAGTCCGGAGGAAAGATTCGCGGCTGTGGCGAGCGAACTGTCTCCTGTGGACAGGCTATTCCTCCTCGGGGGCTGGGTCTCGGCTACCCCGATGTGGGCCGTCCCGCCGGGCAGGCATACCCGGTAGCAGGGTTCCGAGGTGAACCTACCGGTCCTGAGGGAAGGCCGCGTGTGTCACTTCGCCGGGTTGCGCAGTCGCTCCTTCAACGCGCGGCCCTCGGGCGTGTCCCGCTGGTTCACCAGCGTCTGCACGTAGTACGCGAGCGCCCACAGGTTCTCCTCGGGGATCGCGCCCTTCCACGTGGGCATCGCCGCTCCGCCCACTCCCGCGGAGATGACTCGGTATAGATCCTCTCGCTGTCGCTCCAGGGTGTACTCGGAGCCCTCCACGGTCGCTCCCAGCGGCCACACCGTGCGCAGCCGGTGCATCAGGAAGTCCGGCGGCAACACCTTCGCCGTCTGCGCCACCTCGCCCTTGGCGTCCACCGCTACCGCGTAGTCCGAGTCCCTCGCCTGCTGCGTGTATGGATCCGCCTTGCTCAGGTCCACCTTGCGCCCTGTCACCTGCTCCGTGAGCGCCTCCAGCTCCGGCTTGGGCAGATACGAGATGTGGCAGCCCGAGCACCCCGCATGCCCCTTGCCCGCCACGTGGTAGACCTCCTTGCCTCGCTCCACCGCCTCCGCCTCGCGGCCCTTCCACGGATCCGCGGAGGCCGCCAGCGGCGTGCCCGGCGCCTCCTGCTGCCAGCGCGGGCTGAACGTCTTCAGGTACTGCACCACCGCCTCGACATCCGCCTCCGGCACGCCCCACCCCTGCATCGGTGTGCCGTGCAGCCCGCGCCGCACCGTGCGCTTGAGGGCCTCGTCCATGGGCAGCTCGCCCGCCGAGACTCCGCCGAACTTGAACAGCCCCTGCCGGAAGCTCCTCGGCGGCGGACGCATCCCCACCGCCGAGGGCCCTTGCCCATCCCCTCGCTCACCGTGGCAGGACACGCAGTAGTACGCGTACACGTCCCGCCCCCGCTCCAGCGTCTCCGCCGCAATCGTGCGCCCGTCGCCCAGCTTCAGCGGCTCGAGCTTCGGCGCCTGCGAGCTGCAGCCCGCCCCCATGGCAGCGAGCACCGAGATCATGATCAGCGCGCGTGTGGCGTTCATGGCAGGTACACCGCCGCGAAGAGGATCAGCCCCGTGGCCGCCAGGAAGAACCCGTAGAGCGCCCAGAGCCGAAGCGCCCCGCGCACCTCCCGGCCTCGCACGCCGCGCACCAGCTCTCGCATCAACCCGAGCATCCCCACCAGCACGTGCGCCCCGTGCAGCCCTCCCAGCCCGTACACCGCCGAGGCGTACGCTCCGCCCTGCGGCAGCTTCAGCCCCGCGCTCCACAACGTGCCCAGCACGAAGCCCTGCACCGTCAGCGAGCCCACCAGCGCCACGAGCGCTCCCGCCGCATAGAGCGTGACACGCGCCGCCCGCCCTCCCACGTGTAGCAAGGCCCCTGCCGCTCCGAGCAGCAGCACTGCCACCGCCGGGAGGATTTTCGGCAGCACAGGCATGCCCGCCAGAGGCCAGGGCTCGCGCATCCGCAGGTAGCCCACCGAGAACGCCAGCGCCGCGAAGAACATCGCCCAGGCGCTCAGCCCCACCATCACTCCGAGCCAAGCTGTCCCCTCGTCTGCTCGCGCGGGGGGAGCGGGAGTCTCCGCGGGCGTCATCCGACACCTCCCGCGCTCGGCAGCGGCGAGGCCAGCTCCGTCGCTCCCGCTTCGGTGCGGCGCGTCTCTCCGGGCAGCTCCTCCGCCTGGCCGATCCAGTCACGCCCCAGCAGCTCGAGCCCCTCCGGCTGCGAGAGCTCGTGCGGGCCTCGCACCACCACCGGCACCCGGGCGTAGTTGTTCGCGGGCGGCGGGCTCGGCGCGCAGGTCCACTCCAGCGTCCCCACCTGCCACGGGTTCGCGTCCGCCACCGGCCCTCTGCGCAGCGACCAGACCAGGTTCACCACGAACAGCAGCTGCGTCAGCCCCAGCAGGAACGCCGCGTGGCTCGTCGCCTTGTTCAGCGTCAGCAGGTGCTGGAGGTACTGGTACTGGTACGGGTCATACAGCCGCCGCAGCTGCCCCGAATACCCCGCCAGCAGCTGCCCGCCGAACACGCAGAGGAAGAGCACCGCCGTCAGTACCACGTGCGTCTTCGACAGCCCCGCGTGCAGCGTCCGCCCGAACATCTTCGGGAACCAGAAGTACAGCCCCGCGAACACCGCCAGGAAGCTCGCCGCGCCCATCGTCAGGTGGAAGTGCCCCACCACCCACATCGTCCCGTGCAGCGGGATGTCCGTGGCCACCGCTCCCAGCGCCAGGCCGGTAATCCCTCCCAGCCCGAACACCACCATCGCCGACACGGCCGCCAGCAGCGGCGCCGTCAGCCGCACGCTCCCGCGCCACACCGTCACCAGCCAGTTGAGGAACATCACCGTCGAGGGCAGCGAGATGATCAGCGTCAGCGTGCTGAACGCCCGGCCCAGCATCGGCGACAGCCCACTGGTGAAGAGGTGGTGCGCGTACACCAGCCCGGACAGCACCGACACGGTGCTCATCGCCAGCACCGTGCCCCGGTACCCGTGCGCCGGCCGCCGGCTGAAGAAGGCCACCAGGTCCCCGATCATCCCCCACCCCGGCAGGATGAGGATGTAGACCTCCGGGTGCCCGAACATCCAGAACAGGTGCTGGTACAGCATCGGGTCGCCGCCGTGGGCCACCGCCGCGCCCTCGAGGAAGAAGCGCGTGTCCGCCAGCCGATCCAGCAACAGCAGCCCCGTGGCCGCCGCCACCACCGGGATGAACAGCAGGTTCAGCACCGACGTGAGGAACAGCCCCCACACCGTCAGCGGCAGCCGCAGCCACGTCATCCCCGGCGCCCGGCAGCGCACCACCGTCACCACGTAGTTCACCGCGCCCAGAAACGACGACAGCGCCGAGCACACCACGCCCAGCATCACCAGCGTCTGCCCCACCCCCGGGGTGAACACGTGCGTGGACAGCGGCGGGTAGCTCGTCCACGCGGCGCTCGCCGTCCCCAGCCGCACGAAGAAGGAGGCCAGCACCAGCGCCCCACCCGTGGCGAACACCCAGAAGCCCAGCGCCGTCAGCCGGGGAAACGCCATCCCCCGCGCGCCCACCGCCAGCGGAATGACGAAGTTGCCCAGCGCTCCAATCAGCAGCGGGGCGATGGCGAAGAACACCATCATCAGCCCGTGCATGGTGAACACGCCCGTGTAGGCCGGCGGCGTAATCGCCCCGCCCGAGCTCGGCAGCGCCCACCCGAGCCCCGGCACCGGCCGCCCCGGGTACGCCCACTGCCAGCGGATGATCATCGCCAGCAGCCCGCCCACCGCCAGAAAGCCCAGCCCCGCCCAGAGGAACTGCCGCGCCACCACCTTATGGTCCGTGGAGAACAGCCTCATGGCTTCGGCCTCCACTCCCAGCCCCAGTGCGCCGCCGTGTCCGCGCTGTCATACACGTGGGCCGCCTGCCGGCTCGCCTCGCGCAGCCACGTCGCGTAGGCCTCGGGCGTCATCACCGTCAGCGTGCCTCGCATCTTGTAGTGGCTGGTGCCGCAGTGCTCGTAGCACGCCACCTCCCACGTGCCCTCGCGCGCCGCCTGGAACCACGTCTGGTTCACCCGCCCCGGAATCGCGTCCAGCTTCACCCGGAAGTTCGGCAGCGAGAACCCATGCACCACGTCCGTGGACGCCAGCTGCACCCACACCGGCACGCCCACCGGCACCCGCACGTCGCTCCACGTCACCACGTCGTCCGCCGTGTTGAAGCGCCCGTCCTCCCCCGCGTACCGCACCTCCCACGCCCACTGCCGCGCGTTCACCTCCAGGCGCACCGTGGCCGGGTTGCCCTCGGGCACCTCGAAGTTCCACAGCACGTCATCCAGGTACCCCAGCGAGCGCGCGAACATCGTCCCATCCACCACTCCGAAGATCGTCAGCGCCGTCACCATCACCAGCGCCCGGCTGCGCCGCGTCCCGCCATCCGGGGCCACTTTGCGCGCCCCTCGGAAGCGCCACAGCATCAACCCCAGCCACCCCAGCATCACCACCGCCAGGATGAAGTCGAAGCGGTGGTTGAGCTCCAGCAGCTGATCAATCCGGTGCCCGTTGGCGCTCACATCCTCGGGCAATGCCACCGTGGCCACCGTGTGGCGAGGCTCGGCTCCGGGCGTCCCTGGCGCGGCGTCCATCACTGGCTCCTCTTGGCATCACCTCGCGCGGCCCTGATCGCCGCCCACACCCCCAGCGCCACCAGCAGGAACGGCAACAGCAGCATGGCGCCCACCAGCAACGCCGAGCGCCCCGCCGCCTCCGGCGCCCGCTCCGCGCACGTCGGACACGCCAGCACCCACCCCGGCACCAGGCTCAACGCCAACGCCAGCACCGGCGCGAGCCGCACGGCCCACGCCTCCCAGGCGCGCCGCGAGCCTCCCGCGACACGCGGCTCCCTCGCTCCCGCCCTCTCCCAAGGGGAGGGCTCGGCGATCACTCCGAGGACGGCTGGCACACAGGGCATCGGCAAGCGCCACCGGCTACCATGCCCCCTCCCTCCCCTCAAGCGCCGCCGCCACCCGGGCCCCTCACGGCCCACATGTCTGCTCGCCCGCTGCGCGCTCCGCCCAGGCGCTCCCCCGCCCTCCAGCCACCGCGCCGCGTCACGCCGTCACTTGTGCTCCCCGAGGACTTTCGCTAGCAGTCCGTGCTCGCCATGTCCGCTGACACCGCCGCCCCTGTCCCCCAGCAGCCTTCCCTCCTGCGCCACCCCGCCCTCTGGCTCGGCGTCTCCGTCATGGCGCTCGGCCTGCTGGCGCTGTCGCTCGGCTACGTGCGCGCCCAGTCCCAACCCCTGCCGAAGCTCGGCACGCTGCCGGACTTCACCTATACCCGCCAGGACGGCACCCCGTTCGGCTCGGCCCAGCTGCGCGGCCACCCCTACGTGGCCAACTTCATCTTCACCCGCTGCCCCACCGTCTGCCCCGCCTTCACCCGGAAGATGGCGCGCGTGCAGAAGGAGACGGACCGCTTCGGCCCCAAGCTCCAGCTCGTCTCGTTCTCGGTGGATCCCGCCTACGACACCCCCGAGCGCCTGGCCGCCTACGCCCAGAAGCATGGCGCCAACGCCGCCCGCTGGAGCTTCCTCACCGGCGACTACGCCGCCCTCAAGGACACCGTCGTCAACAGCTTCAAGATCTCCATGGGCCGCGAGTCCATGGACGAGGCCGACGTGCTCGGCATCTTCCACGGCAACCACTTCGTCCTCGTGGACGGCACCGGAGAGATCCGCGGCTACTACGAGAGCGCCGATGACGACGCCTTCGAGCGCCTGCTGCACGACGCCGATCGGCTCGCCCGCGAGAACGGCTGATCAGCTCCACTTCCCTGCATCACCCCGCATCTCCCGACACCCTCCCCGGAAAAGACAAAGGGCCAGTCCCCGCATAAGGGACCGGCCCTGGTCATGCAGCCCGGACAGGCGCCGCGTTACGACTAGAAGATGTGCGCGGCGTGAGCCTGGGCGATGAGCTGCTGGAAGTTGCCCTGGCCCAGCGGGTTGTTGGCGAAGGCGCCGACCTTGTCCGCCACGCCCTTGATGCCCTCGGCGAGCTTGGTCACATCGCCCACCGTCTTGGTGGCCTTGCCCAGCAGGCCCGTGGCGCCCAGGACGTTCTTGGACAGGAAGCTGGCGCCGCTGTCGATGAGCTTCTCAGCGAAGGGCTTGACGAAGTTGCCCAGACCGAACGGGAGCTTGTCCAGGAAGCCACCGGCCAGCTTCTTCAGGGGGGCGGTCAGCTCGCCCAGGGGCTTCTGGGCCACCTGGAGGATCTTGCCGCCGATGTCGGCGACCTTGCCGGCCACGCTGCTGACCTTGGAGGCCACGCTGCCAACGGACTTGAGGACATTGCCAATGCTGGAGAAGAAGCTCATGGCTGACTCGCTTTCAGAAGGTTTTTAGAAGAGTGAAGGTACAAAAAGGTTATCGGAGCGGAGGTGGAAAGGTTTCCTGCGAGCTGATTTCGCGATCATTTTTCCACCCCGGAGGGGCTAGCGCTTCTTCGCCGAGTCCGCCGGGGGGGTGGCCACGGGGATGGACTCGCCCGAGAGCGAGGGCCCCTTCTTGGGCGTCGAGGCTGCCTGGAAGTCGGACTTCTGGAACTCCTGGTTGACACCCAGCTCGCCCTTGGCAGCGGCGATGAGCACCTGGGCCACCTGCTCCTCGGTGGGAGGGTTGAAGCCGTTGGCGCGCAGCTCCTCGTCCTCCACCACGTCGAGCACCGGCTCCTTGTCCTTGTCCTGGGCGTACTGGAGCACCAGCTCCACGTAGGCCTCCAGCTCCATGCCCACCGCCTTGGCGATGCGCTTGGTGTCCGCATCCTTGAGGAGCTCGGCACGGACCACTTCGATGGGACGCTTGAGCCCACGCTTCGGGCCCGCGGCGGTGTCCTGGGACATGTCTGGTACTCCGGGGGTTGTGAGGAGGTGAGCGACTCGGGGTGAACAGTCTGCCCGGGTTTTCCGCGTTAACGCAAGTCAGTGTCCACTATGTGCCTTGCGGCTCGTGGGGGGCGGCACCCATGTTCCCTCACGCTTCGGAGCGTGGGAGGCATGGATGAGCGGCGGGCGGGGCGCGAGCGCGGGGTGGGCGGGGCCGGGGGGACAGAGGCTGGGCCTGCTCGGGCGGTTCGTCGTCTACGGGCTCATCGGCTGGTGCATCGAGTGCTTCTTCACCTCGGTGGTGGATCTGGCCTCGGGGGCGGGGGACCTGCGGCTGAAGGGGTACTCGTACCTGTGGATGCACCCCATCTGGGGCGTGGGGTTGCTGCTGGGCGAGCGGCTCAGCCTGGGGCTGCAGCGCGCTGGGCTGACCCGGGCGACGCGGGCGCTGGTGGGCATGGCCCTGTGCTTCGCGGTGGAGTACGCCACGGGGGCGCTGCTGGTGGGGCTCATTGGCCGCTGCCCGTGGGATTACTCGGCCTCGCAGTGGAGCGTGAATGGGCTGATCCGCCTGGACTACGCGCCCTTCTGGTGGATGTGCAGCTGGCTCTATGAGCCGCTGGGCGCGCTGATCCGCCGGGTGCACATCGGCGCCGAGGCCGCCGAGCCCGGGCCCGTGCTCGAAGCCGAGCCCGAGCCCCAGGCCGTGTCTCCCGCCTCGCCCGCGCTGTGGGCGGCGAGCGCGACGCGGGCGCCCCTGCCCAAGCCCACGGCCCAGGCCGTGTCCGGGCTGTGAGCCTCGAGAGCGGCTCGTGCCTCCTTATATAGGGAGAGGGGCCTCTATCCCGCGGGTGGGGAGTCCGTCGGGCGGGGAACACCCCCGGGGGGCTGCCAGCGCAGGTAGCCTCGCTCCAGCAGCCACGCGTCGGTGCTCACGGCTCCGGAGGCGGCGGCCAGCCGGAGCGCGCTCTCGCGGAACGCGCTCTTGGGCTCCCACGCGCCGTGCTGCCGAGCCTCGTTCCAGGCCGCCGTCCACGCGGTGAAGAAGGCGTGGATGGGCTCTTCCGGTTGCACCCGGCGGCGCAAGTCCCGGGGCAGCCAGTCCCGGAAGAGCAGCGGCGCGAAGCCCTGGTGAAAGTCCGTGTGAAAGAGCAGCGCCTCGCGGGTGAGGCCCTCGGGGGTGCGCCGCAGCAGGTAGGCCACGGTGATGCCGCCTCGGGTGTCCGTGCTGCCCTCCACCACCAGGCCGCCCGGCAGCAGCGCCCGGCCCAGCTCCGCGTGCGCCGTCTCCACGTCCTCGGGGCGGTACTGGCGCAGGATGTTCATCGCCCGCACGAGCCTCACCGGCTGCCCCGCCGTGCTCGCCCAGCCGAAGCCTCCGTGGCGGAACCGCGTGAGCGCATCCTCGTGGCCCATGGCCGAGGCGGCCCGGCCCTCCTCCGCCTCCACGCCGATGACGGGCAGCGTGGGGTTCAGCTCGCGGAAGGCCTCGGCGCTCTCCAGGGTGGTCCACGGGTGCTCGCCAAAGCCCACGTCCAGGAAGGCCGCCTCGCGCCACTCGCCCTCGTGGCGCTCCAGCAGCGCTCGCTCGCACCGGCACAGGTACGCATCCAGCGCCAGCAGCCGGGAGCGCGAGGTCCTCCCCCGCGTGCGGCGCTCCGGAGGAGTCATCGCCCCAGCCCGCCCTCCGGCTCGGGCTCTCCGGCCAGGGCGCGCCGGTAGACCTCGAGATCCCACGGCGTGAAGAGCACCACCGTCACCTTCTCCACCTGGGGCAGCAGCGCCGAGTTGGCCGCGTTGACGATGGCGTCCGCCGTCACCTTGGTGATGTCGCCCTGCACCAGCTCCAGCCGCGAGTCGCTCATCCTGGGCCCTCTCTTCAAGTCTGACAGCACGCGGACAGGCTGTCCCCGCTTCCCATTGGACAACTCGTGGATACCTTCCGGCGAAGCGCAACAGCTTCCTTTATCCAGGGGATGACATGGCGACACTCAGGCGTGGGTTGGTGGACAAGGTGAAGAAGGCGGCGGAGAAGGTGAGCACGCGAGGTGTCCAGGTGGCGGCCAAGGCCGGCACCCGCGGAGCGCGGGCCCTGGTGGAGACCACCGTCGCCGCGGTGAAGACGGTAGACAAGCTTCAGGAGAAGCTCGGCCGGCGCCCGGCCAAGGCCCCGGTCGCCGAGGAGCCCATGGCCGACATTCAGGCGTCCGCGGCGGAGATGCCGAAGGCCACGCCGAAGGCCTCGGCGGCCAAGGCTCAGAAGACCTCGGGGGCCAAGGCTCGCACGGCCAGCCCGGTGCCGAAGGCCCGCCGCACCACCGCTGACTCCGAGGCCTCGCCGGTGATGCTGCGCGAGGCGGGCCGGAAGACGATGCCCACCGCGGCGCCCAAGCGCTCGAAGGCGGCGGCGGCGCCCGGCTTCAAGGTGAAGCGCGGCCAGAAGCACCGCCACACCGGCCGCTGATCCATACGCGGTCTCCCCTCGGAGGCAGCCACGCAGGCCGTCCCGGGCCCTCCCAGGACGGCCTCGGCCGGGGACACATGCAGGGGGATCCTCAATCTGCGAGGACTCGGTGCGGCGGTCGAGCTATCATCCCGCCAAACCCTGGAGATCCCCATGCCCGAAGACAATGGTTTTCCCGACGCCAAGCCCGGCACGGCTGAAGCGGCTCCCGCGGCGGCCCCCCAGAAGAAGCTCCGGCGTCCCGTGGAGGAGGTCCGCGAGGAGCTGATGGCCAACGAAGAGGTGCGCAAGCAGGCCAAGCTGCTGAAGCTCTCGTTGACCGCCTACGTGGAGAAGATCCTCGACTACGCGCAGAACCCCGAGAAGCCGCCCGAGGTCTACGTCGTCACCGACGCGGAGCTCAAGGCGAGGGATCCGTCCATCCCCTCCACCATGGAGATCCACGACTACATCCAGTCGATCGCCCGCGGCGAGGTCGTCATCAGCCCGGCGCACCAGCGCGATGGCTACGCCGAGGACTCCTCGCAACAGCGCTACCAGACGGCGCTGGGCACCGCGGAGACCCCCAAGGGCGCCCCCGAGGACGCCTCCACCTCGCGCAACCCCAAGAAGGCTCCCTGATCCACGGCCCCGGCCGGAATCCGGGCCGGATTACCCGCCGAATTTCTCTGGATCAGACCGCTCACCGCCCGCCAAGTCCTTGAAGTCAAAGGACTTTCGCGGGCGGTTCTTTTTTGTCCACCGGGCACGCAACCCTCGCCGGGTGGACGCGATAACTCCTTTGTCAGACACATCGCGGGCCGCACAGCGGCCCCCACAAATCAGGAGTCTACAATGGGCAAGATTGGCAAGATTTTCGGCAAGGTTCTCCAGGTTGTTCAGCCGATCCTCACGGCGGTGAACCCGCTGCTGGGCGCGGCCGCTGGCTTCGTGGGCGGCATGCTGCAGGGCAAGAACCCGCTGCAGGCTGCCCTCGGCGCCGCGTCGGGCCTGATCCCCGGCGGCGCTGGCGGCCTGATGAACAACGTGCTCGGCAAGTTCGCCGGCGGCGCGCTGGGCGGCATCATGGACGGCATGGGCGGCAACAGCCTGCTCAGCGGCGCGCTGAACGCCGTCACCGGCCAGGGCAAGGTGACCGACATCGTCGGCGACCTCATCAAGAAGACCGCCGAGAAGGGCCTGACCGAGAAGGGCCTGCAGAACGTGCAGGAGCTCACCGCGCACCGCATGGCGCAGATGGTGCTCAACTAAGCTGTGCTCATGACGCCCATCCGCTTTGTTCCAGAGCTGCACTTCGAGCAACTCCGCTCCTGGCTGCAGGTCTGGAACGAGGACATGGTCCCCGAAGCACTTCCCAAGACGGGCTTCATCATTCCTGGGAAGTGCGCGGGTTTTGTGTACAGCACGGACAGCTCGCTGGCGTTCCTGGAGACGCTGGTGGCCGCGCCGGGGTTGGACAAGGAAGTGCGCAGTCAGGCGGTGGATGCCATCGTCGCCGCCCTCATCGAGGAGACCCGCAAGCTGGGCTTCAAGATGCTGGTGGGCTACACGAACCTGGACGCGGTGGTGAAGCGCTCGGAGAGGTTCGGCTTCCAGTACGTGGCGGGCGGTTTCCACACCGTGGTGCTGCCGCTCCAGCCGTAAGAGACAGACAAAGCTTTCCAACTCGCGGGCCCGGGAGGACTTCCTCACCGGGCTCGTGGCTTTTTTGCGGGTCCACCCGCGCCAGGGCTGAGGGCGCGGAGGGCCTCGCTTCCGAAACGGCCTACCGGCGGCTGGCCTTGCGCGGCGCCGCCTTCGCGGCCTGCACCTTGCGCTGCTGCGGCGAGAGCCTCGTCACCGTGCCGGGCTTGCGCACCGAGGCCGCCTCACGCTCGCGCTGAGCCGCTTCGCGCTGGGCCGCCTCCTTCGCCGCGCGCCGCTCCGCCAGCTCCGCCCAGCGCTTCTTCAGCACCTCGCGCAGCCCCGGCGCCGCCAGGTCCACCTGCGCCTGGTGCAGCCGGTAGTGAAGATCCTCGCGCAGCGTGCCGCGCTCCAGCGCGGAATCAGCCGAGCCCATCACCCCCAGCACCACCTTCGGCCGCTCCTCCTGAAGCAGGCACCGGAGGATTTGACCCTGTGCCTCGTAGCTCAGCTTGGACACGTCCGAGACGAACACCACGCCCTTGGGGCGCTTGAGCGCCTCAATGAGCTCCGCCGCCTGACGGACCTCGAGCAGCGCGCCTTCATGCTCGAAGTGATGTGCCGCCTCATGCGCCCACGCACGCCGCTCCTCCTCCGTCCCCCCGTAGAGCAGCAATGAAGCGCGGTTGGTGACCAGCTCCTCTTCGCGATAGCCGCGGGGTATCAACACGTCAGACCTTCCTTCCCGGAAAAAGAGGTCGGGCTCAGTCTAACGCCCCAACGGGTTGTCCGTCGAATACCACGGGCGTGTATCAGGCCGATTTTCCGGCCTCGGAAATCCAGGCAGGGCGGATTTTCACCCGTCGTGGGCCTCTTGCGGGGCCCACCCCCGGGGTTCTCCGCTCCGCAGGGGGGTGGGCACCACCAGGACGGGACGGCGGCAGCGCTCCATGAGCTCGCGCGCCAGCCCCGCCACCCTGCCCAGGCGGCTCTCCCTGGCGGCCACGCACACCAGGTCCACGCCCTCGCGCTCGGCGGCCTGGCAGACGGCGAGCGCCAGGTCCGCCGCGCTCACGCCCTCCACGCTCCAGCGCACGCCCTGCTCCCCCATGGGCGCCAGCGCCTCCAGCCGGCGCAGCACCTGCTCGTGCTCGCCGGGGGGCTCGGGCAGCACGCCGTAGTGGTCCGCGAAGGCCGGGTCTCCCAGCCGCCGCTCGTGCACGTGGAGCAGGTGAACTCGCCCGCCCTCGCTCACCATGAGGCGGGCCTGGGCCAGGGCCCGGAGGCTCGCCTCGGAGAAGTCCACCGGCACCAGCACGGTGCGCGGAGGCGAGAGCCTGCGAGGCCGCGCCTGCGTGGAGGGCACGCACACCATGGACTGCCCGGCCTGCCGCAGCACGCCCTCGGACACCGAGCCGTGCCACCACCGCTGCAGGCCCATGCGCTGGTGCGTGCCCACCACCACCAGATCCACCCCGCGCTCGTGCGCCACGTGCAGCAGGTGATCCGAGCGCCGCCCATAGCCGGACTCCAGGTGGAGCTCCACCTTCCCCTCTCCGGGCACCTCGCCCACGCGCTCGCGCAGCTCGCGCAGCAGCACCTGCTCCACCTGGGGGTCCAGCGCCTGGATGCCGCGCACCACTGGATCCAACAGCTCCACGCGCACGGGGGTGTGGATGCCCAGCCGCTCGCGCTCCTCCACCGGCGAGCAGACGTACGTGGCAATCACATCACACGGCCCCACCTCGCGCAGCGCGTGCAGGAAGGTGGCGGCCGCATCCCCCTCGTCCCACGCGTCCACGCCCACCATCACCAGCAGCCGCCGCCGGCCCTGCGCCCACTCCCCCAGCGCCCCCTCGTTGTTGCGCACCACCAGCACCGGGGCACAGGCGCGGCGCACCAGGCGCTCGGGCACCGCGGCGCGACGCCAGTGGGGGGCCAGCCACCCCTCCGAGGCCAGCACCACCCAGCGGGCCTGACGGCACTCCTCGTCGCTGATCACCTCCTCGAGCTGGGAGGTCCGCAACGAATACACCGAGGCTCCCAGGCCCGTCAGGCGCAGGGCCTCGGCCTCGAGGCGCTCACGCCAGGGCGCCAGGGTGCGCGCGCCCTCTCCGCTCGGGCCCTCCTGCTCCACCACGCCGTACAGCGCCAGGGGCTCGCCCAGCCGGACCGCCAGCGCCGCCGCCGTGGTCCCTGCTCTCACCGACGGGGGGGACAGGTTCGTGACACAGACGATGGGCATGGCGACCTCCCGCGAGCACTCGGGCTTACTGGGAGAACACGTGGGAGCCCACGCCTCCGCAGTGTCCCGACGCAGATACAGGGTGCTCATCCCAGGGAGGGACAGGCGACGGCGGGGCCCCGCGCGCAGGGTGCGAAGGCCCAGCATGGCCGGCACGGAGCCGGCATGTGGAGCCCTGGCCCGCCCGGCCGCTCAGCGAGCCCCTACCCGCTCACTCAGCGGACGTGGCCATCCAGCTGATGGTGGTCCTGCTCGTCCCCGTCGCCGCCGCGCTCGCCGTCGCTGCCCAAGGTGATGACCAGCGGCTTCTTGCCATTGTTCTCGTAGATGTACGGCCGGCCCCACGGATCCATCGGCAGCGAGGGCAGGTACTTCGGCACGAGCACTTCCAGGGTGTCGTTCTCCTCGGGGTAGGCGCCGTGGTCGGCCTTGTACTTCTGCAGGGCGGCGTCGATCATCGCCACGTCCGCGTGGATGCGCGCCCAGGAGGCGCCCGGCTTGCGGCTGAACTGCACCACCGCCAGCGCCACGGCCAGGCACACCCCCATGGCGATCCCCAGCAGCAGCCGGGCCGGGCTGGGGCGCCGGGCCTTCTTCGTGTCACTCATGGTGTCTCGCAACGTCTCTCACAGCGCGCGGTAGAGCGGCACGGGCTGCTGCTTGCCCTTGAGCCGTACCGGCGGCAGGTCCTCGAACGACATCTCGCGGCCCTGGACGAGCTCGCGGGTGCGCTCTCCTACCAATATCTCTCCCGGGCCAGCGATGGCGCACAATCGTGCGGCCACGTTCACCGCGTCGCCAATGCACGTGTACTCGGTGCGCATGGCGCCGCCGATGTTGCCCGCCACCACCACGCCCGAGTTGATGCCGATGCCCAGCTCCAGCACCAGCGGCTGTCCGTCGCTGCGGTTGATGGCCCACTCGGCCGCCGCGTGCACGCGCAGCTCCTCCATGGCCGTCATCATCATCTTCGAGGCCTGGAGCGCTCGCAGCGCGTCATCCGAGCGGTGCACCGGCGCGCCCCACACCGCCATCAGCCCGTCCCCCAGGAACTTGTCCAGCGTGCCCCCAGCCGTGAGCACCGCGTCCGACAGCCGCCCGAGCACCTGGTTGAGCACGCCCACCACCTGCTCGGGGGGGAGGCTCTCGGCCAGCCCGGTGAAGTTGCGGATGTCCGCGAAGAGCACCGTCACCTCGCGCTTCTCGCCGGTGAGCACCACCGTGTCCGGGCTCTTGAGGATCTCCTCCACCACCGCGTCCGAGGTGTAGCGCGCGAACAGCTTGCGCATGCGCTCGGTTTCCCCCGTGCGGCGCATCACGCTCTCAATGCGCGCGGACAGCTCGTCCATGGAGGCGGACTTGTTGACGTAGTCGTCCGCGCCGGCGCGCAGGCCCTGCACGCGCTCGGTCTCTCCATCATTGGCGGTGAGGATGATGACGGGGATCTGCCGCACCGGCCCATCCTTCAGCCGCCGGCACAGCTCCACCCCGTCCAGCCCGGGCATGTCCAGGTCCGTCAGGACGATGGCCGGCTGCACCTTGCTCACCTGCTCGAGCGCCTTGTACGGATCGTCGAAGCACAGCACCTCGTAGCCCAGCGCCTCCAGGCCCTCCTGGACGAAGGCGCACGCCAGCGGGCTGTCATCCACCACCATCACCCGGTGCTTGCCCTCGGTGGCGGGCCGCGGCGGCTCCTGGCGCCCGGAGATGCGGCCCTGCAGGCTGAGGGCCTCATAAATCTGCTTGTAGGTGCAGTTGCCCAGCTCGACGAGGATCTCTCCGAGCTTGCGCCCATCCTTGCGCTGGAAGGCGAGCGCCTCCTCGAGCTGGCCCAGGGTGATGTACTTCATGCCCACCAGCAGCTCGCCCAGGGGCGGGTGCGCGGCGGTGCGGTTGCTGTTGAGCCCGAGCGCCTCGCCGAGCGCGTCTTGGATCTGCTCGCGGGTGACATAGCCCAGGGAGATGAGGGCCTCGCCCACGCGCTGGCCGGTGAGGGCCTGGAGCGCGAGCGCTTCCTGCACCTGACTGGGCGAGACAATGCCCAGCTTGAGCAGGAGGTCACCGAAGAGGGGACTGGAGGCACTCATCAGGGGAGGGTCTCGGCCGCCCGAGGGCTGCCATGGCACTGCGTGTCAGAACGCTTCGAGACTACCCCACCGGGTCCCACACAGGGAGCGCAAGAATCAGGAAAGGGGTCACCGAGGACCCTCAACTGGCCCCCGGGCCTGCGACCAGACATGCACTATCCCACATGAGACGACCTGGAGTTTGGGGTGGTATTAGGCTCGCGAAGCCAGCAGGCGTGCCGCACCACCTTTGCCCCGTCCCTTCGAGACCATGAAAGCTCTGCTTCCGCTCCTTCTGCTCGGAGCAGCGTGCGCAACTCCGACCCCGGCCAACATGACGGCTCAAGACGCACCCATCCCTCGCGGACCGTGGTCGGACGTGCCCTCCGTCGAGATGCCCACGGGGGACACCTCCATCCCCATCTCCTTGCTTCGAGATGTCGCGGACGCACTGCTCAAGTTCCCGGGCACCAAGGTGTGTGACTGGCAGGCGCAGCGGCCCATCGTGGGCCTGTCCACGGAGTACTGCTCGACGGTCTATGTGGCCGGAGACCGCGATTCGTTGTCCTGGCGGGTGTCCGAGCCCATCGTGGGAACCCACAAGAAATGCCAGCCGTTCTTCGAGGTGAAGGATGACGACTATCCCCCCTCGCAGATATGGATCGTGGGGTACGTCCACAACCATCTCTGCGCCGCGCCTCCCTCCTCGGATGATCTCGGTGCATGGCCTACGGACGCGTTCAAACCCCTTGTGGCCATGGCGGAAGTCCGCCTGTATCCAGGCAACCCGGCTCCGGCCGTTTACAAGAACACGGCCATCGAGGTGGCCTCGGCGCTGGTGGCGGAGCGCCAGGACGGCACGCGCGTCTTCCTGCGCTGGTTTCCCACGGGCGAGGTTCAACAGTGGAGTCACGCCAGGACTCGCTGGGTCACTCTCGGTACCTGCGCCCCAAGCGGCCCCACTTTGGTTGGACTGGCCTTGCCTCGATGTCGTGATGGATCTCTGCAACTGCTGCGCGAGTAGACGCTTGGCATGTGGCGACGTCCAAGCAAGAGAGACTCAAGGCTTAAGGGACGCCTGGAGTATGAGATGCGGCGCCCAGAGTCCCGGTGCCGGGTGCGATGGAGGAGAGAGATGATCAAGGTGTGTGCGCTGGCTGCGTTCGCAGCGATGCTGCCGGGTTGTGTCAGGCCCGCTGCCTCTTGGAAGGGAACGGTGAAGTGGCCGGAAACCGAGCAGGACGAGCAATCGGTCAAGACCATCATCCCTGCCACCGAGGCGGCAGCCGCGCTCGCCGCAGCGGCCGCCATCCGCGAGATGGTGAGAACCAACCCCTTTCCAAGGCTCTTCCAGGGATGCTCCAGTCCCGAGCAGGGATTGGATGTCGCCGTCTTCACCGGCCCGACGCCAGGCCTGTACTACGTGGTGCTGGGCCAACGCTTTGATCGGTGCGGTGGCCCGAGCGGACGCGTTCTCGACGGGAACTATGCGTACGCAGTCACCCCCCAAGGCGAGGTGGTGGCCGAGGCCCCGCCACCGCGAGGCGAACCGCCAGTGGCCTCCCCTCCCAGCCCGAGCCCTCCTTCACCCGAGCAAACACCCTCACCTGCCGCTCCGCCGCCGGAGCCGGGCTCCGGCACGCCCCCGCCTCCCCCACCCGCTTCATCTCCTTCGCCCCCACCCGCCACGCCCCCCGGGGGTGCTCCTTCCCCAGAATCCTCCCCGCAGACTCCCGCGAAGCCGGGTACGCCAGGATGAGGACCTGCAACATCGCATGAAGAGCCTTCGGGCTCTCCCTCTCGGAAGCGCCCGGAGAAGCCCGGCCACAAAGACAGCCCATGAGTCGGCCTGGAGCTCGGGACTCCAGGCCGCCGGGGCCCGCCCTCTCGGGAGGAGAGGGCAGGCCGTGAGGCCCTACTGCCGGCGCTTGCGAGCCATCAGCGCCGCGAGCACCGCCAGACCCATCATCCCCAGCGCCGACGGACCAGCGCCCGTGGAGGCGCAGCCCACGCCGCCGCCGCGGAAGTTGATGTCGCTGCCCGAAGACGCCGTCTTCACGTTCCAAGTGGCGGTGGCGGGAGTCGGGTCCACGTTGCCCGCGCTGTCGCGAGCGCGGACCTCGAGGGTGTGCTCCCCGTCGGCCAAGCCCTCGAGGCTGAAGGGATCCGAGCACGCGGTGAAGGCCGCGCCGTCGAGGCTGCACTCGTACGTCACACCGCTCTCGGTGGAGCTGAAGTCGAACGTGGCGCTCGGGCTGTCGGTGTCGCCGGAGGGACCGGAGACGATGCTGGTGTCTGGCACCGCCGTGTCCACGGTGAAGTGGACGGGGCTGGAGGCCGGGCTCACGTTGCCAGCCGCGCTCGTGGAGGTGGCGGTGAGCGTGTACGGGCCATCCGGTAGCGGCGTGGCCGGCGTGAACGTCCAGTGGCCCGTGGTGTCCACGGTGGCGGTGCCCACCGGGTTGCCGTTGAGGATCACCGTGACGGTGGTGTTCGGATCCGCGGTGCCCGTGAACGTCGGCGTGTTGTCACTGGTCACCGTGTTGTCCGCGGGACCGGTGATGACCGGCGTGGTGGGAACCGTGGCGTCCACCGTGAAGGTGTTGGTGTTGGACTCGGGGCTGGTGTTGCCCGCCACGTCCGTGGCCGTCGCCTTCACCGTGTGCGAGCCGTTCGACAAGCCGGTGATGGGCGTGAAGCTCCAGTTGCCCGAGCTGTCCGCCATGGTGGTGCCCACCGCCGTGCCGTCCACGATGACGGTGACGGTGCTGCCCGCCTCGGCCGTGCCCGTGTAGGTCGGCGTGTTGTCGCTGATGATCGCGCCGTTGGCGGGCGTGCTCACCACCGGGGCCGCGGGCGGCGTGAGGTCCACCGTGAAGGTGTTGGTGGCGCTCGAGGGGCTGGTGTTGCCGGCGGCGTCCGTGGCCGTGGCGCTCACCGTGTGCGAGCCCTCGGTCAGCGGCGTGGCCGGCGTGAGGCTCCAGCTCCCGTTCGCGGCCGCCGTGGTGGTGCCCACCGCCGAGCCATCCACGATGACGGTGACGGTGCTGCCGGCCTCGGCCGTGCCGGTGTACGCCGGCGTGGTGTCGTTGGTGCGCGAGCCATCGGCCGGAGTGAGGACCACCGGCGCCGAGGGCAGGGAGGTATCCACCGTGAAGGTGTTGGTGGCGCTCGAGGGGCTGGTGTTGCCGGCGGCGTCCGTGGCGGTGGCGCTCACCGTGTGCGAGCCGTCCGCCAGCGGCGTGGTCGGCGTGAAGCTCCAGTTGCCCGAGCTGTCCGCCGTGGAGGTGCCCACTGTCACGCCGTCCACGATGACGGTGACGGTGCTGCCGGCCTCGGCCGTGCCGCTGTAGGCCGGCGTGGTGTCATTGGTGTGCGAGCCATTGGCCGGAGTGCTCACCACCGGGGCCGACGGAGCCGTGACATCCACGTTGAACGTGTTGGTGTTGGAGCTGCCGCTGGTGTTGCCGGCTGCATCCGTGCCCGTGGCGCTGACCGAGTGCGCGCCCTCCGCCAGCGGAGTGGGCTGGGTGAACGTCCAGTCGCCGCTCGCATCCGCCGTGGTGGTGCCCACCGCTACGTTGTCCACGTACACCTTGACGGTGGTGCCCGCCTCGGCCGTGCCGCTGTAGGCCGGCGTGGTGTCGTTGGTGTGCGAGCCGTTGGCCGGCGTGAGGACCACGGGGGCCGCGGGCAGCGTGGTGTCCACGATGAAGCTGTTGGTGTTGGAGCTGGGGCCGGTGTTGCCCGCCACGTCCGTGGCCGTGGCCTTCACCGTGTGCGAGCCCTCCGCCAGCGGCGCAGTGGGCGTGAAGCTCCAGTTGCCGCTCGAGTCCGCCGTGGTGGTGCCTACCGTCGAGCCGTCCACGATGACGGTGACAGTGCTGCCAGGCTCGGCCGTGCCGCTGTAGGCCGGCGTGGTGTCGTTGGTGCGCGAGCCATTGGCGGGCGCCACCACCACCGGAGCCGCGGGCGGCGTGAGGTCCACCGTGAAGGTGTTGGTGTTGGAGCTGCCGCTGGTGTTGCCGGCGGCGTCCATGGCCGTGGCACTCACGGTGTGCGAGCCCTCGGGCAGCACCGTGGGCTGAGTGAAGCTCCAGGCTCCCGAGGCGTTGGCCGTGGTGGTCCCCACCGCCGTGCCGTCCACATACACCGTGACGGTGCTGCCCGCCTCGGCCGTACCGGAATACGTCGGCGTGGTGTTGTTGGTGCGCGAGCCGTTGGCCGGCGTGAGCACCACCGGAGCCGAGGGGGCGGTGACGTCCACGGTGAACGTGTTGGTGTTGGAGAACACACTGACGTTGCCAGCGGCGTCCTTGGCCGTGGCCTTCACCGCGTGCGAGCCCTCGGACAGCGCCGTGGGCTGGGTGAAGCTCCAAGCGCCCGAGGCGTTGGCTGTCGTGGTCCCCACCGCCACGTTGTCCACATACACCGTGACGGTGCTGTTGGCCTCGGCCGTACCCGTGTAGCTCGGCGTGGTGTTGTTGGTGTGCGAGCCATTGGCAGGCGCCACCACCACCGGGGCCGCGGGCGGCGTGGTGTCCACCGTGAACGTATTGGTGTTGGAGAACACGCTGACGTTGCCAGCGGCATCCTTGGCCGTGGCCTTCACCGAGTGCGAACCCTCAGACAGCGCCGTAGGCTGGGTAAAGCTCCAGGCTCCCGAGGCGTTGGCTGTCGTGGTCCCCACCGCCACGTTGTCCACATACACCGTGACGGTGCTGCCCGCCTCGGCCGTACCGGTATAGGCCGGCGTGGTGTTGTTGCTCGTGGAGCCGTTGGCCGGAGTGAGCACCACCGGGGCCGAGGGCGGCGTGAGGTCCACCGTGAAGGTGTTGGTGTTGGAGAACACGCTGATGTTGCCAGCGACATCGGTGGCCGTGGCCTTCACCGAGTGCGAGCCCTCAAGCAGCGCCGTGGGCTGGGTGAAGCTCCAGTTGCCGGAGCCGTCCGCCGTGGTGTTCCCCACCGCCACGTTGTCCACGTACACGGTGACGGTGCTGTTGGCCTCGGCCGTGCCCGTATAGGCCGGCGTGGTGTTGCTGGTCGTGGAACCATTGGCGGGCGCCACCACCACCGGAGCGGCGGGCGGCGTGGTGTCCACCGTGAACGTATTGGTGTTGGAGAAGGCACTGACATTGCCAGCGGCATCCTTGGCCGTGGCCTTCACCGAGTGCGAGCCCTCGGACAGCGCCGTGGGCTGGGTGAAGCTCCAGTTGCCGCTCGCATCCGCCATGGTGGTGCCCACCAGGACGTTGTCCACGTACACGGTGACGCTGCTGTTGGCCTCGGCCGTGCCCGTGTAGACCGGCTTGGTGTTGTTGGTGCGCGAGCCATTGGCCGGCGTGCTCACCACCGGAGCGGCGGGCGGCGTGGTGTCCACCGTGAAGGTGTTGGTGTTGGAGAAGCCACTAACGTTACCAACGGTGTCGATGGCCGTGGCCTTCACCGAGTGCGAGCCCTCCGCCAGCGGCGTGGGCTGGGTGAAGCTCCAGTTGCCGGAGCCGTCCGCCATGGTGTTCCCCATCGCCGCATTGTCCACGTACACGGTGACGGTGCTGTTGGCCTCGGCTATGCCGGTGTAGGCCGGCTTGGGGTTGTTGGTGCGCGAGCCATTGGCCGGCGTGAACACCGCCGGAGGTGCCGGTGGCATGGTGTCCACGGTGAAGGTATTGGTGTTGGAGATGGGGCTGACGTTGCCCGCGCCATCCGTGGAGTAGACCCACACGGTGTGCACCCCATCCGCCAGCGGGAAGGGCTGGGTGAAGGTCCACGAGCCGCCAATCACCGAGGTGACGCCCACCGGCGTGCCATCCACGTAGACGGTGACGGTGACGGCCCCGCCCTGGGCGTTGCCGGTGTAGTCCGGCGTGTTGGTGTTGATGACCGAGCCATCGGTGGGCGTGAGCACCAGCGGTGGCAGCGGCGGCACGGTGTCGACGACGAAGTTGTTGGTGTTGGAGGTGGGGCTGACGTTGCTGGCGGCATCCGTCGCGGTGGCATTCACCGTGTGCGCCCCGTCCGGCAGCGCCGTGGGCTGTACCAGGCTCCAGGTGCCCGTCGCGGACGCGGTGGTGACTCCCACCGCCACACCGTCCACGTACACGGTGACGGTGGTGCCCGCCTCGGCCGTACCGGAGTAGAGCGGCAGGGGGTTGTTGGTGCGCGAGCCGTCCGGGGGCGTATTCACCACCGGGGCCGCGGGCGGCGTGGTGTCCACCGTGAAGGTGTTGGTGTTGGAGAAACCACTGACGTTGCCAACGGCATCCGTGGCCGTGGCCTTCACGTCGTGCGGGCCCTCAGGCAGGACCGTGGGCTGAGTGAAGCTCCAGATGCCCGACGCAGTCGCGATGGTGGTGCCCACCGCCACGCCGTCCACATACACCTTGACGGTGCTGTTGGCCTCCGCCGTGCCCGTGTAGACCGGCTTGGTGTTGTTGGTGCTCGAGCCGTTGGCCGGCGTGAGAACTACCGGCGCCGCGGGCGGCGTGGCGTCCACCGTGAAGGTGTTGGTGTTGCTCTTGGTGCTCTGCACGGCGTTGGCGGTGCTGACCGCCACGGCGTTCACCGTGTGGCTGCCGTCCGCCAGGGCAACCGTGGGAGTGAACGTCCAGGCAGTGCCAGTCGGCGTGACGGTCGCCACCGCGACCCCATCCACGTAGATGGTGACCTGAGTCCCGGCAGGGCCGGTCGCCGCGAGCGTGCCGGAGAGGACCGGCTTGTTGTTGTTGGTCGTGGAGCCATTGGCCGGGGTCGTCACCACCGGCACGGGCATGGTGGCGGGGAAGGCGGTCGTCAGGACCGTCGAGTTGCCATTAGCACCCGCCGTCGCTCCATAGGACTTATCCGGGATGGTCGAATCCAACTGGGTGCCAGGACTCGCACCGGTAACCTGGATGTTGGACGCGCCGCAGGAGCCGGGGGAACTGTCCTGCAAGAAAACCCGGCCGCCGCCGCCACCGCCGCCCGGCCCGACGTCGCTGCTGCCACCGTTGCCACCCACGCCACCGTTGACTTGAATGGTGCCGCATATCGCAGTTCCGGCAAACCGCAGATAGACGGAACCGCCCGCACCTCCGCCGCTGGCCGCATTCGTGGCGCTGTTGGCCGAAGTGCCGTTGGCAAAGAAGTTTCCCGTTCCCGAGAGCGAGGCGGCGCGAATGAAGATGATGCCGCCTCCGTTGCCACCCGCGACGTCGGTCGAGTGCCCCGCGCCACCACCGCCTCCCATCAAGAGGCGCTCGGTCATGGGATAGGCGAGCTGGGCTCCTCCTTCGCCCCCCACCGGCCTGTTCCCACTGGGAAGCTCGGTTTTGTCGGTGTTGCCACCCTGGCCACCCGCGCCACCATGGCCTCCACCACCGCCACCCGACAGGGAGCACACACCGCCACCGCCAGCGTTGAGGAGCCGTCCGCGCCCAGTTCCCGTGGCGCCCGAGGCCGTCACTCCAGCACCCTCGCCCTTCTGAGCGCCCGCCGGAGCAGGCTCGTCCGGGTTCGTGCACCCCATCGTGCCGTTGGGGTCAGCCACAGCCGCTCCCCCTCGGTAGCCCAGTTTGCGAACGTCGATGGTGCCGAAATCCATCATTGCACCGCTGGCCAGGAAGGCCACCACGCCGCCGACACTCCCATTCCAAGCGAGCGCGGTAAGACCACGAGTCGCGTTGGCGATTGACACCGTGGTGAACTCGGGCACCCGGATGACCTGGGTGACGTTGGCCGCGTACGAATTCACCAACGGCACATCCAGGCCCCACGTCGAGCCGGACATCGAGGTGACGCGGGCCAACTCATAGCGGCCGACAGACCCCGCCACCGCGTCATTGGTGATGTCCACCGACGCGGCGCCGCCAGAGGCAGGCGTGGTCGCCATGCCCATCTGCATGATCAGCACCAGGTCACCCGTAGCGAAGGGCTTGTTGGGGACCACGGGGCTGGCGGGGGTGGCGGCGCCCACCGTGATGGAGGTGGCTCCCGCCGATGCCGATGCCGTCAGCGGGGCGTAGACGTTGATGAGGGTGTTCGCCGCGCTGATCGTGGGCACGCCGTCCTTGCCAGTGCCCAGCCCGTAGGTATCCGGGCCGGCCAGGGCCGGCAGCGCGCACAAGGTCACCGCCAGCAGCGCGGTTTGGAGGAGTGTCTTGTTGAGTCCGTTCATGGTGTGTCTTCTCCCCCTCGGTTACTGCTGGGTGCCGTCTCCAGGCGTGGTGATGAACTCGACCCGGCGGTTGGTCGCCCGGCCCTTGGCGGTGGTGTTGGGCGCGATCGGCTTCTCCTGCCCGTAGCCCTTGGCCTCCAGGCGCTCCGCCGCCACGCCCTTCTTGATCAGGTACTCGCGCACCGCCTCCGCGCGCCGCTGCGACAGCGCGAGGTTGGCCTGCGGCTTGCCCGCATTGTCCGTGTGGCCCTCGATGCGGACCTTCGCCAGCTCCGGGTGCTCCGTGAGCAGCTTCGCCACCTGATCCAGCAGCTTGAAGCTGCGCTTCTGGATGGTCGCCTTGGCGGTGTTGAAGTACACGGTGTCCTTGATCTCGATGCGGCCCTGCTGGATGGCCACCAGCTGCTTCTGCTGGGCCGGGCAGCCCTGGTTGTCCGCCGGGCCCGCCTCGCTCGGGCAGTTGTCCAGGTGGTCCGCCACCCCATCGTTGTCCGTGTCCTTCGCCGGGCAGCCCTTCAGCTCGGGGAGGCCGGCCTCGTTCGGGCAGCTGTCCTGCTCGTCGATGAGGCCGTCCTTGTCCGAGTCCCTCACCGGGCAGCCCTGACGCTCCTTCGGGCCGGCCTCCGTCGGGCACTTGTCCTCCGAGTCCTTCAGCCCGTCCTTATCCGTGTCCGGGCAGCCCTGGAACTGCGCCACGCCGGCCTGCGCCGGGCACTGGTCCGCCGCGTCCTCGATGCCGTCCTTGTCCGCGTCCGGGCAACCCTGGAGCGCCGCCTCGCCCGCCACCGTCGGGCACCGGTCGTCCGGATCCAGCACGCCGTCCTTGTCCGCGTCCTTCACCGGGCAGCCCTGCGCATCCACCCGGCCGCCCTGCAGCGGGCACGTGTCCGCGCGGTTCTTCACCCCGTCATTGTCGTCATCCAGGTCCGGGCACTGCTGGGGCTCGTGCTTGCCGCCCGCCACGCACTTGGGCGGCACGCTCCCGTACGCCACGCCCAAGAGCCCGCGGAAGGTGGGCGTCCCGGGCGAGCGCGCGAAGCCCACGCCCGCCATCGCGAACGCCTCCACCGACTCGCTCACCGGCAGCCGCGCACCCGCCACCGCCTCGAGCGTGCTGATCCCATTCTTGAAGGGCACGGTGCCAATCAGGTTCAGCTCCCCGCGCAGCCCCTCGCCCGTGGTGGCCAGCACGCCGCCCAGGTGCACCGCGTTGCCCAGCTCATCCTTCAAATCCTGATCAGCGCTGAAGGTGGCGCTGGGGCGCAGCGACACGCCCGCGTCCACCGAGGCGCGCAGCAGGCCGAAGCTCCGGCCCACCATCACGCTGGGCACCGCGTTCAGGGAGCTCTCCCGCGCCAGCGCATCCGCGCTGCCCAGCGGCAGGCCCATGTTCACTCCCACCGCCAGATCCACCGGATTCTCATCGCGCTGAGACAGCAGCCCCAGCCGCAGCGAGAGGTACGGCGTGCCCAGCGCCAGCCCCTCCTGGGGCTTGCCCACGCCCAGCGCCGTCAAATCGTCCCCGCGCTGCATCAACACCAGGGGCACCTGCGCCGCCACCTCCACTCGGTCCGACACGCCATACGCCACCGCCAGGTGGCCCGTCAGCCGGTGCTTCACCACCGAGCCCACCTTCTCGTCGCCCCGGTAGAGGACGAGCGGATCATGCTCGTAGTGGCCCACCAGCGACAGCCGGTAGCCCCCACCCGGCAGCAGCTCGCCGGTGCCCAGCAGCAGCGAGCCCTGGCCGCTCGGGTTGAGCGTGAGGCGCTCCAGTTCGATCTCCGGCAGGCCCGCGGGCTGCGCCAGCGCGCCAGCGCCCGTCAACGCCGTGGCGAGCAGCACCCACCGAGCCAGGGAAAGCGAAGGCCTCTTCAGGCCCGCACGTCGAGGGTCTCGGGCCGGTGAGCCGACGAGCCGTGTGGCATCAAACATGTCGTGTTCTTTCCTACGGTGGTGTCGGAATGGAGCGAGCGAGGGGTGGCTCTCCGCGCGAGAGCCTCGCCAGCCAGGATGATCAGGAGCTTTGTTAATCGTTCAGGAATAAACTTTCCACTTCCCCCGACGGGCAGCCCTGAACAAACCTTGATCCGAGCCTGGGCGGAGCGCATTCAAGGCCCTGCCGCGCTCCGTCACAACAGGCGCCGTACGTGGCCCCTGCTCCCCTGGCTGATCCATGAAGGGGCGGGCCATGCGGGCTGCCGTTGCTTTGAGCCCCTCGGGGCCGAGCGGTTTCCCGGCTCTGATCAACCCGTGGGAGCCCCAGCGCTTGGAGCCCCAGGGAAATGAAAAGGCCGAGGCCCCATGCCGGTTCATGGCATGGCACCTCGGCCTCACCCCACGGAGCCCCGGTCTGAGAGCCGGGGTCCGCGCTGGGGGACTACTTGGTCTGCGGGGCCTGCTGCGTGTCGCCGTTGTAGTGGGTGATGAACTCGACGCGGCGGTTGGCCGTGCGGCCCTCGGCGGTGGTGTTCGGCTGCACCGGGCGATCGGCCCCGAAGCCCTTGGGCTCCAGGCGCTCGGTGGGCACGCCCTTCTTCACCAGGTAGTCACGCACCGCCTCCGCGCGCTGCTGCGACAGGGTGCGGTTGGTCTCCGCCGAGCCGGCGTCGTCCGTGTGGCCCTCGATGGTGACCTTGGCGATCTCCGGGTGCTGGGTGATCACCTTGGCCATCTGGTCCAGCAGCGTGTTGGAGCGCTTCTGGACGGTCGCCTTGCCGTTGTCGAAGTACACCTTGTCCTTGATGTCGATGCGGTCCTGCTTGATGACGACCAGCTGCTTCTGCGCGGCAGGGCAGCCCTGGTTGTCGGCCGGACCCACGTCGTTCGGGCAGTTGTCCAGGTGGTCCGCCACCCCGTCCTTGTCCGTGTCCTTCGGCGCGCAGCCCTTCAGCTCGGGGATGCCAGCCTCGTTCGGGCAGCTGTCCTGCTCATCCAGGATGCCATCCTTGTCCGCATCCTTCGGCGGGCAGCCCTGACGGTCCACCGGGCCGGCCTCGTTCGGGCACTTGTCCGCCGAGTCATCCAGGCCGTCGCCGTCCGTGTCCGGGCAGCCGTTGCGATCGGCCGGGCCCTTCAGCGTCGGGCACTTGTCCGCCGAGTCCTGCACGCCGTCGCCGTCCTGGTCCGGGCAGCCCTGCGCGGAGGCCGCGCCCGCCACCGCCGGGCACTTGTCGGCCGAGTCCTCGATGCCGTCCTTGTCCTGGTCCTTGATGGGGCAGCCCTTGGCGTCCACCTTGCCACCCTCGGTGGGGCAGGCGTCGTCCCGGTTCTTCACGTTGTCGTTGTCGTCATCCAGGTCCGGGCACTGCTTGGGATCGTGCTTGCCGCCCGCCACGCACTTGGGAGGCATGCCGCCGAAGGCCGCGCCCATCATCACGCGGAAGTTCGGGTTGCCCAGCGTGTCGCCGAAGCCGGCGCCGCCCAGGGCGAACACCTCCACGTCATCCGAGAGGGGGCCGCGCACGCCCACCAGCGTCTCCGCGGTGAGGAACTCCCGGCCGAACGGAATCCACATGAGGATGTCCGCCTCGTAGCGCACGCCCTCGCCGACGGTGGCCACCGTGGCGCCCAGGCGCAGCCGGTTGTAGGCCTCGTTGTTGTCGCCTTCGCCAATGGTGACGCGCGGGCGCAGGTCGGCGCCGAGCTCGAAGCCGGCGCGCAGGCCCTCGTTCTCGCGGCCCACCATGATGCGGGGGATGGCGCGCAGCGTGTTCTCACGCGCCAGCGCGTCCGCGCTGCCAATGGGGAAGCCCACGCTCACGCCAGCCGCCAGGTCCACCGGGACGTTCTCCGACTGCTGGAGCACGCCGATGTTGAAGCTGGCGATGGGGGTGCCCAGCTTGAAGCCGCCCTCGGGCGCACCGAAGGGCGTGTTGGTCAGCGAGCCCTCCTCCTGGCTGATGATGAGGGGCACCTGCAGGCCCACCTCCAGCTTGTCCCCGAGGCCGTAGGCGGCCACGATGTGGGCGGTGGTGCGGTGGCTGACCAGCGTCACCTCACGGAAGCCGCTCTCCGTCGACGCATCGACGAGCTCGGGCGTGAGGGGCTTGTTCTCATAGTGGCCGATGAGGGCCACGCGGGCGCGCCCGCCCGGCAGCAGCTGGCCGGAGTTGATCAGCAGCGAGCCGGCGCCGCTGGGGTTGAACTCCATGCGCTCGAGTTCGAACTCCGGCAGGCCCGCGGGCTGTGCCAGAGCGGTGGTGCTCAGCACCAGCGCGGCAAGGAGACTGAGGCGGGCCGCGGGGGCGCCCGTTAGCGTTGTGAGGACAGTGGGTCGGTTCATGCGGTCATCCATCTGAGCAGCGGCGATGGCGTTGGGGTGGCGCTACGGACCAGGGGCTGCTCCCGGTCCATACCAGGGCGCGCACACAAGTCGAGGATTCATCAAACGTCCAGCGAAAAACCATGTTTGTTGCCCCCCTGGGTACGGCTGTACCCCACCGCCCCAACGGGTTGAGTCTCCGCTGCAAAGCGTCACGAGCGGCCCGCGCCACGGCGTGGGAGGGGTTGCGGGCTACACGCGTGGCAGCTCGAGGATGAAGGTGGAGCCCTTGCCGGGCTCGCTCTCCACCCGCAGGGTGCCCCCGTGGGACTCGGCGATCTGCTGGCAGATCCACAGCCCCAGGCCCAGGCCTTGAATGTGGCGGGTGGACTCGGCGCGCTGGAAGCGCTGGAAGATGCGCGGGAGATCCTCCGAGGTGATGCCATAGCCCCCGTCCTGGACGGACAGGCGCGCCAGGCCCGGAGCGCCCTCCACGCGCACCCGCACGGGCCGGCCCTGGCCGTACTTGGCCGCGTTGGACAGCAGGTTCATCACCACCTGCTCCAGCCGAAGCCGGTCCCACGCCCCCACCACGGGCTGCTCGGCCTCCACCCGCACCTCGCTGCCCACCCGGGCAAACTCCTCGGCCAGCCGGGAGACGCCCTCGCGCGCCAGGGCGGACAGGTCCACCTCGGTCCGCTGTAGCCGCAGCTGCCCCGCGGAGATGCGCGACACGTCCAGCAGATCCTCCACGAGCAACCCCAGCCGCTCGCCGGTGCGGGCCACGCGGTCGGCGCGCTCCGCCAGGCTCTCGGAGCCCCGGGCCTCGTGGGCCATGCGCGCGAGGATGCGCAGCTGGAGCAGCAGCGCGTTGAGCGGGTTCTTCAGCTCGTGGCCGGCCACCGACAGGAAGTCATCCCGCAGCCGCAGCGCCTGGAGCGCCGCCGCGTAGAGCCGCGCGTCCTCGATGGCCAGCGCCGCCCGGCTGGCGATGCTCTCCAGCAGCAGCTGATCATCCTTCCCATAGGGCCGGCGCGCCTCGCGCAGCACCATGAGGCTGCCGCGCGCGCGCCCGTGCGATACCAGCGCGACCAGGAGCAGGCCCTGAGGCCCGTAGCGCTCCAGGTAGGGCCGCAGCGCCGCCGTGGGCTCGGCGCCCTCCACCGCCGCCACATCCAGGGAGGGCAGCAGCAACGTGTGGCCCGTGGAGACGGCGGCTCCCTGGAGCCCCTCGCCCACGCGCAGCCGCGATCGCACGGCCTCCTCTAGAAGGCTCCGCGCCGCCGGATCCTGGTGATGCACCGCCGCCAGCTCCAGGGACTGCCCATCCTCGGAGACGAGCTGGAGGACACACCCCTCCCCGATGGCCTCGGCCACCTCGCGGGCCAGCACCCCCAGCACCTGCGCCAGATCCAACCCGGCCTCGGCGACGAGCTGGCTGACGCGCACCAGCAGGTGGAGCCGCGCGGCGCTCTGGTGGCTCTCCTCCTCGGCGGCGCGCGCGGCGAGGAACAGCCGCGCGTTGTCCATGGCGAGGGCGGCCCGGCGCGCCAGCTCCTCGGCCAGCGCCACGTCCTCCTGGGTATAGGGAGGCTTGTCCTCACTGCGCGCGAAGGAGAGCGCGCCGAGCGTCCGCTGGCGCGCGATGAGCGGGGCGGTGAGGAAGGAGTGGATGCCGAGCCCCTGGATGGCCTCCAGCGTGCGGGGCTCGCTCACCCGCTCCGCGAGCTGCTCCGGCGTCATCCGGGGCTCGAGGACGGCCTTGCCCTCGCGCAGGGCCTCCAGGATGGCCGGGCGCTGGAAGCCCGGCGGGATCGCCCTCAGCTTCCGAGCCACCTCCTCGCGAGCAGGGTCCACATGCAGCACGGCCAGCCGCCGCACCTCCTGGCCCTGCAAGGCATCCACGATGGAGATGTCCGCGAAGGGCCCCACGGCCAGCCGCGCCACCCCCTCCACCGTCTCCTCCCACTCCAGCGAGCCGGACAGCATGACGCCCGCATCCGCGAGCAACCGCAGCCGCTGCCCGGCCGCCTCCGCCTCGAGCCGCGCCAGGTGCTCGCGCTCGTAGAGCAGGGCCCGCTCCAACGCCAGCCCGCACTGGCGCGACAGCCCGAGGATGGAGGCCTGCTCGGGCGCGGTGAAGCGCCGGGGCGTCCCGAAGCCGAACGCGAGCACCCCCATCACCTTGCCCTCGGCCAGCAGCGGCAGGAAGGCGAAGGCCTGCTGCGGCGCCATCCCCCGCCGCGAGGCCAGCTCCGGGTAGCGGGCGCGCAGCTCCTCGGGAGACTCCAGCCACACCGGCGCCGCGGTGCGCGTCACGTCATGTCCGGGCATCATCATGCCCATCGGCAGCCGCCGGAACTCCTCCTCCAGCTCCGGCTCCAGCCCCACGGCCGCCATGAGCTCCAGCTCCCTCCCATCCGGCGCGACCATGTGCACCACCCCGGACAGCGCGCCCACCGCGGGCAGCCCCAGATCCAACACCACCCGGGCCACCTCGCCGCGGGTGAGGGCCCGGCCGAAGCCCTCCGTCACCGCCTGGAAGCGGCTCAGCCGCAGCACCTCGGCCTGCTCCGCCTCGGCGCGGGCCCGAGCGACGGCGCGCCGAAGCGCCTCCACCATCCGGTCCTTCGTCAGCGCGATGCCGGCCAGCTGCGCGTACAGCATGAAGCGGCGCAGCTCCTCCTCCCGCGGGGCATGGGGCTCGCGGAACCAGCCCACCAGCACTCCCGCCCGGGTGCCCTCCGAGATGAACACGGGGACGGCCACCAGCGCCCTCCACTCCAGCCGCTCGCGCAGCGAGGGCTCGGTGTTCAGCAGCGCGTCGGATTGCAGCTCACCCGCTCCGTATGGCTGGGGAGCCTCCATCGTCCCCAGGGGCTGGCGCATGAGCAGCACCGCGACCGCGGAGGCCACGTCCTCGGCCAGCCCGGGAGTGACGCAGGTGCGCAGGGTGCCATCCTCGTCCTGCCAGCTCGCCGAGCCATGGCTCGCGCCCAGGGTCGACACCGCCGAGCGGACCACCTCGTCGAGCACCGCGCGCACGGAGGGCGCCGCTGCGAGCTGCTCCAGAGCGCGTGCCATGCGCTCCACGGCAGCCACGAGCTGGCTCTCGGACATGGGCATGCCTTCCCCCTCTCGGAACCGCAGGAGCCCCGGACGGCCGGGATTCTCCCACGAGCGGGCCCGAATTGCCGAATCCTCCCGGTGATCGTCGAATGGAGGATGGAACTCGCGGCCTCCGTCACTCCTCCCAGAGCACGCGCAGGGACAGCTCGAGCGCATCAAAAGGCTCGGCACGCACAGAGGCCTCATCCACATGGGTGCCGAGCAGCACATAGCGCGGGCCCTCGAGCCGGAAGATCTCCAGGGTGCGCAGCTCCGGATCCACGAGCCAGACATGGTGCACGCCCTCGCGGGCATAGGCCGGGAGCTTGGCGCTGCGGTCTCGCTTCTCGGTGGAGGGAGAGATCACCTCGCAGACCCAGTCCGGAGCCAGCGTCAGCGCCGCCACCCGAGGGAGCTTCGGCATGTGCTCGCGGCGCCAACCCGCGAGATCTGGCACCAGGACGTCGCCGCCCAGGTGGAGCTCGGGCTCATCGAGGATGATCCAGCCACCAGGACCGCCCCGCCCACGCTGAAAGGGTCCGACGAGCTCAGCTCCAAGGCTGGAAGACACCAGCGCGTGAGGAGTCGCCGGGCGGGGGCTGGCGTACAGCTCTCCGGCGATGATCTCCCCCACTTGGTGGGGAGGGAGTGCCTCCAGATCTTCATAGGTGGCGGGGCGCCGAGGCTTCTGGGACATGAGTGCTCTCGCGGCTGTCATGTGCGGTACCCTACCGCACAGGTCTGACAATGGAAACCTACCTGCCAGGTCTTCTACCCCCCGCCAGGCGCTCCGAGCGCATCACTGAAGTCCATCTGCGACATGAGGCTGGCGCGCAAGGACTCGGCACAGGCGGGAGCCGCCTTGGGGACCAGGGTGCACTGGCGCTCGGAGATCGGCCTGGGCCCGCTGGCGGCACGCTCGAGGCGATCGTTGTAGGCCTTCCAGTCGTCCTTCGAGAGCTTGCGCGTGACATCCCCCGTCTCCTGCACGTGGGCGGGAGCGCTGGCGGCGGTGGCCTGGGCCTGCTTCTGGTACTGGCTCAGCTTCTCCTGAAGCCCGGGCGCCAGCTTCGCGTATGCATCCAGCGCGGTGGAGATGGCCTTCCAGTCGCCGCGCGCCCACGCATCCGCGTAGAAGCCGCGCCAGGCGTACTGCCGCTGCAGACACTCCTGCTCGCTGCTGCCGTAGCCGGTGCCCATGGAGCGCTCGCCCGTGGAGGGATCCACCCAGTTGGCCTCCTCCACGGCGGCGCAGGCGTCGGCCATCCAGCGGTTGTAGTCGGCCTGGAGCCCCATCCACTCCTTGAACTGGGCCGGCTCGCTCTTCTTGAGCGGGAGGAGGACCTTGTCGAGCGCCTTGTTCATCGCCTTCTTGAGACACTCGGAGCGGGCGCCCTGCTGGGCCTTGAACTCGACGTTGGAGTCCGGCTCCTTCTTCGGCGCCGGACAGGCCTTGTTGGCCCAGGCCTCGACAGACGGAGGGTTGGTGGCGGACAGCACCAGGGCGAGCGTGAGCGAGAGCATGCGAGAGGGTTTAGCAGGGATGGGGCGGGCCCGGCTCTCAGCTCGGCTCGTGCGGCGGGAAGATGACGGGCTTGCCGGGGCCCGGCGCATCATCCGGCAGGTTGCCGATATGCCCCGGCGTGGGCACGGGCCGGTCTCCCGCCTGGCGCTTGAGGCGCTCTTCATCCTCCGGCAGCCGCGGTTCGGGCGTGGGGTGCTCGTGCTCGGCCATGGTGGGCTCCTCCTTGAAAATGAAAAGGTGGACGAGCCTTCAAGGTAGGGCGCGGCGGAAGAGCCGGCCCGGACGCATGGCTCCCCTCCGGGCGGCCCAGGCGCCTGGCTCGCCTCAGGGCCGGTGGGGCGGCGGCGGACGCAGCTCGGTGCGCACGTCCCACAGCTCCGGGAAGAAGCGCGTGTCCAGCGCCCGGCGCAGGAACGTCACCCCCGAGGAGCCCCCCGTCCCCTGCTTGAAGCCGATGATGCGCATCACCGTCATCATGTGACGGTAGCGCCAGAGCTGGAACCGCTCCTCGGTGTCCACCAGCTTCTCGCACATCTCGTAGGCATCCCAGTGCTGCTCGATGTCCTCGTAGATGCGGCGGAAGACCTCCACCACCTGCGCGTTGCGCTCGTAGGGCTGGCGCCAGTCGCGCTGCACGTGGTCCTGCGGAATGGGGTGCCCCTTGCGCGCCAGGTGCCGGAGGAACTCGTCATACAGGCTGGGAGACTCGAGCAGCCGCTCCAGCTCGGCGTGCTGGGGCGGCACGTGCTTGAAGGGCCCCAACGTCTTCTCGTCCTTGAGGCCCAGCAACATCTCCACCGCGTGGTACTGGAAGCTCTGGAAGCCCGAGGCCTGCCCCAGCGCCGCGCGGAACTCCAGGTACTCGTTGGGCGTGAGCGTCTCCAGCACGCTCCACTGCTCGAAGAGCATGCGCTGGATGTGGCCTACTCGCGCGAAGATCTTGAACGAGGCCTCCAGCTTGTCCGCCTGCACATAGCGGATGCACGCCGTCAGCTCGTGGATGAGCAGCTTCATCCACAGCTCGCTCGTTTGATGCTGGATGATGAACAACATCTCATCATGGTGGGGCGGCTGCGAGCGCGGCACCTGCGTGGCCAGGAGCCGCTCCAGCTGCAGGTACTCCCCATACGTCGTGTGGCCGGCGAGATCCATGTGGATGCCGGGCTCCATCTCACGCTTGTTCATGAAGGGAGCATTCATGCCCCCAGGAGCCCACCCGGCGCAACACTCCGCTCGCCAGAAATCCGAAAGAAAGAGGCCGGGGGACGCGCGTCGCGTGTCCTCCCGGCCTCGTGCCGTCGAGCGCCCGGTCACCCTCCGGATGGGTCTCACCTCCTTGGGAAGTGAGACTTCATCCCGAAAAACCGTGTCTCAACGTTTCATGTCTCACGACCCACGTATCAGGTTGAGCTCCCCTGAGCGGCGGCGGCCAGCGCCTTGGCGGCGGCCCGGCCACGGGGCAGCTTCACATCCTCCACGCTGTTGGGCGGCGCGTAGTCCACCCAGGAGGAGGGACGGCGGTTGGTCTTGGTCAGCATGCGGAGCTTCTGGTAGTGCGCCGCGCAGTAGCCCTTGGTGCGGCTGGGCGAGCCACAGCCAATGATGGCGCACTCGCGCGCCCCATCCGTGGACGGCTTGCGGCCCCGGCGCTTGCCACCGGCCGCGGGCACCGGGCCCGCCGACTTCGCCGGACGCCCAGGCCCCCGCTTGCCAGTCTTGGCAACCTGCGCTCCAAACAGCGGGGCCATCGCCGCGGCGACAGGCGCCAGACGCTCCGCTACATCCCGCAGCGCATCCAGATCCGACGTGCCCGCTTCCAGGCGAGAAATCACCTGGCGCAGCGGCTTGAGCTGGACCTCGATCTCATTGCGAATCATCTCTCGGAACGCTTTGTCGACAGACATCTTAGGGGAACCCCTTAGTGGTATGTGGAAATGTGTGTTAAGCCAGTGAATCAAAAGCGCGGACACGCTTTGAAAGCCTCAATAGCTCTCAAGAGAGCGATTGTCGAATCTCTTTATAAAGAGTTGTGTCGCGAGTCAGCCATCCCCGAGGGGTTCTTCGAGCAAGGGCTGGTTACCTGACAGGCTGGGTGCCCCCGAGAGCAACTGCTCGCGCAGGGTGGAGAACGCTCGGCGCAGCTCGTCCTGTTCCCCTGGCTCCAAGATGGCGAGGAGGAGCGGAAAGGTCTCCACCTCCTCCTGGCGCGCGTGAGCGACCACCAGGTCCTCCAGGGCGGTGAGGCGGGCCCACCACTCCTCGGCCTCGGGCTCGAGCTCCTCCAGCTCTTCCATGAGCTCGCGCAGGGTCAGGTGATCCTCCGCCTCTTCCCGGGCCCGGGCCCGTCCCTCCACTCGGGCGAGCAGCGGGTAGAGGTGACGCTCCTCGAGCTGGGCATGCACCCGGAGCAGCGCGAAGAGCGCCTCAAGCCGCTCGCGCCGCGTGTCGGGCTCGCCCCGGCTCTCATCGGCCTCGAGGGCCTCGATGCACTCCTCCAGCTCCCGGTGTTGCTCGGCGAGGATGTCGAAGGGTCCCATGGCCTCTCAACCATCAGCACGATGCGCACCCGGGACAACGGGCCGCGGGAGGTGTCAGCACCGCAGCCAACAGGCGCCGGGGGCGGAGGCCGTCTCTGTTTTCTCCCAGCCTCGAGCGGGCTGGCTCCCAAGGGCCTGCGCGGGGAGGGCTCGTCTGGCTGCCAGGTCTGGCAATGAGAGCAGGCTGCCAGCACGCACGCCCATCCCCATCTTCCTTCCCCGTGAAGGCCCTGTTCACGACCACCCGCCGTGCCGTGTTCCGTCTGGCCGAGGCGGGGGCCACGCTCTCAGCGCTGTATCACCGCGCCCGATTGCTGGGAGCCGAGCACCTGCCAGCCCAGGGCCCGGTGCTGTTGGTGGGCAACCATGGCGTGTGGGGCTACGAGACTCCGGCCTTCTTCCACCTGGTGCACCAGGCCACGAGCCGCTATCCCCTGGGGCTGGCCGAGCGAGGCTTCTTCCGCATTCCGCTGATCCGCACGGTGCTGCCGTGGCTGGGCGGAGTGGAGGGCACGCGAGACAACGCGCTGGAGGCGCTCCACCAGGGAAACCTGGTGGTGTGCTACCCGGGCGGAGCGCGGGAGACCTTCAAGCGGCCGCAGGGGCGCTACCTGCTGCGCTGGGAGACAGCGCTGGGCTTCGTGAGGCTGGCGGCGCAGGCGGGCGTTCCCATTGTTCCGTTCGCGGGCTTCGGGGTGGATGACACCTTCTTCTACCCTCCGGGCGAGGAGCGGCTGGGATTACAGCTGTCCGAGCATGAGAAGTACCGCCTGCCGCTGGTGCTAGGGCTGGGGCCGCTGCCGTTGCCGGTGCGCCTCACCTTCGTCGTGGGCCAGCCGCACGAGCCTCCTCCCGCGAACGCGCCCGAGTCGCGGCTGATGGCTTTCCGGGATCGGATCGCCGCCAGCGTGGCGCACCTCCTGCTGCGAGCCTGCCATGCTTGAGATCCTGAACTCGCCCAGGCCCCGCTTCGTCCCCGAGCCAGAGGAGATCCAGCCAGGCTATGAGCTGCGGCTCGAGGAGCGCCAGGTGCGTGGCGCGGCGGTGCGCCTCTTCACCTTCCCCAACGGCAGCGAGGACGTGGCGCGCACGGTGGTATGTCTGCCAGGGCTTGGCGCCTCGGGACGCTCCTTCGCGCCCATGGCGCCGCTGGCCTCGCACCTGCGCCTGCTCTTGTGGACACCCGCCCTGCGCACGCCGATGACACACTCGCCGCTGGAGTGGAACGTGGCCTCGCTGGCGCACCCGGACGCGGGGCTGCCCGAGCGCTTCGCGCTGCTGGGCTCGTCCTTCGGCAGCATGGTGGCCCTGGCCTTCACCCTGGCCTATCCGGAGCGCGTGCGAGCGCTGGTGCTGGTGTCGCCGGTGGCCAGCGTGCACCGCGTGCGGCGCTGGGCGCTGAGCCTCTCCACGCTGGTGCGCATGCCCAAACCTTTTGCCTATCTCTTCGCGCCCACGGTGGCCCGCGTGCTGGGCGGCCAGCACCTGCCGCCCGAGGGCCGCGCGGAGATTGTCCGTGAGGCCCGCCGGCTCTCCCCGCTGGAGCTGTTGCGCCGGCTGAAGGATGTGCTGGCGGCGGACTATCTGGCGGGGCTGGAACAGCTGCGCGTGCCCACGCTGATCATCCAAGGCGCCAGAGACACGCTGGTGCCGCTGCGCTACGCGCGAGATGTGGCCCGGAGGATTCCTGGCGCGCGGCTGGAGGTGCTCCGGGAGGCCAGCCACCTGCCGTACATGAGCCACTCGCAAGCCTTCAACGCCTTCGCCGGTGACTTCCTGTTGCAACACCTTTCCTGAACCCTGGACACCTGCTCTTCGAGACCCATGACCGCCGCTACAGACCTGTCCCGCTCCGCCCTGCTGTTCCTCTCGCGCCGCCAGGGATTGAAGGATGTCGCCACCCGCCTGGGCCCGCTGCGCGAGCTGGCCGGGCGCTTCATCGCCGGAGAGACGCTGGAGGCCGCGGTGGACGCGGTGAAGGTGCTCAACGCGCAGGGGCTGATGGCCAGCTTCGACCACCTCAACGAGGCGGTGCGCAACGAGGACGAGACGCGCGAGGAGATCCGCGAGTACCGCCGGCTGCTGGCGCGCATCGACGCGGTGGGCGTGCGCGCCAATGTGTCGCTGAAGCTGACGCAGTGCGGGTTGATGCTCGACCGGAGACTGGCGCTGGAGAACGCGCGGACGGTGGTGCGAGAGGCCACGGCCCGCGGCTCGTTCGTGCGCGTGGACATGGAGGAGAGCACGGTGACGCAGGCCACGCTGGACACGGTGCGCGCGCTGCACGCGGAGTTCGGCGAGGAGCGCGTGGGCGCGGTGTTGCAGAGCTACCTGCGGCGCACGGAGGCGGATGCGCGGGCCTTGTGCGCCCAGCGGGTGCGCATCCGGCTGTGCAAGGGCGCCTACCTGGAGGGCCCCGAGGTGGCCTACCAGGACAAACGGGACGTGGACGCCAGCTTCCTCCGGGTGATGCGCGTGCTGCTCGACAGCGGCGTGTATCACGGCATCGCCACGCATGATGAGCGGATGATCGACGCCACGCTGGACTACGCGGCGAAGCAGCGGCTGCCCACGGGCGCGTTCGAATTCCAGATGCTGTATGGCATCCGCAGAGACTTGCAGGTGCGGCTGGCGCAGGCGGGGTTTCCAGTGCGCATCTACGTGCCCTATGGGCGCTACTGGTATCCCTATTTCATGCGCCGGCTGGCCGAGCGCCCCGCCAACCTCTGGTTCGTGTTGAAGAACCTGATGAAAGGATAAAGCCCCTCCCAGGAAGAGGGTGCGGCGTGCCGAGCGCCTGAGCCTCCGCACAGCTCCTTGCAAGCCCGCCGCCCCGCCCCTCACCTTGTGTTGGGCACTTCACGAGGAGGGCTGCCTCATGTGGGCTCGCTGGTTGAGCTTTGTCCTGGGCGTCTGGCTCTTCGTCGCGCCCCTTGTCTTGAACTACGCCGAGCGGGCCGCGCGCTTCAATGAGATCCTCGTGGGCCTGGCCGTCGCCATCGTCTCCCTGGTCGCCGCGTCGCTCCCGGCGCTGCGCTTCGTCAACGTCGCGCTCGGGGGGTGGCTCCTGCTCGCGCCGCTCATGCTCGGCTATGGCGACAGCACGCTGCCCACCGCGCATGACATCATCCTCGGCGTGCTGATCATCTGTGCGTCGGTCATGTCCTCGCAGGGCCCGGCCGTCCGCACCCTTCACCGTCCGGTGCAGCCATGAGCGGCCTGAGCCCGTCCCTTGTCCGAGGAGCCTCCGCGGGCGTTGTGGGCACCCTGGCGCTCGGTGGCTTCGCCTTGGTGCGCAACGCAGCGCTCGGGCATGTGCCTCCTTACGCCGCGCGACGCATCGCCGCCCGGCTCGTGGGCCGTGTCCTGCATCGCCGCGTGCGGCCTCGCGAGGCGCTCGTCTGGAGCCTGCTGCTGCGCGCGAGCTATGGCAAGGGGCTGGGGATCGCGTGGTCACAGCTCCGCACGGCGCTGCCTCGCTCGACTCTCATGCGGGGCCTGATTCTGGGCGCGGGCGTGTCGACGCTCGAGCACCTCACCTTCCCCCGGGTTCACGCCACCCTCCCGCCCCGGACGTGGACTCGCGCCGAGCATGTCTTCCTCGTGGCGCAGACGCTCCTCTTCGGGCTCGTCACGGAGGCGAGCCTCTCCGCCATGGAGCGCCTCCGGCTCTCGCCCGTCCGCGCGCCTGCCCACGAGCCTGGGAGCGAGGCGCTCCCCTCGGGCCGCTCCCCGGGTTCGCCCTCGCGACCTACCGCACGGCCCGGACCAGCTCGCGGGCGCCCAGCGCCGCTCCTCCGAGCGCCCCGCCCGCCAGCGCCACGAGGCCCGCGGCGGCCGTGAAGCGCTTCCACCGAGGCGTGGGCGGCACGCTCCCCCGAGGCCCCACTCCCTGAGGCACCGGGTGGAAGAGGCTGCCCTCGGGGCGATCCACCGGCTTCTCGCGCATCTGCAGCCGCGCGCCGAAGTGCCCCATGAGCCACTTGCCCACCTGCGGCACGAACTGGTTCATCCAGAGGATCAGCCGGCCCTGGAGGAACACGGGCACCGCCGTCTGCCCCGGCCGGCGCGCGCACTTCACCACCGCGCGGGCCGCCACCTCCGGCTCGTAGGTGGGCGGCACCGGCATGGGCGCCAGGTGGAACTGCGTGGGCGCATGATCGAACATCGGCGTGGCCACCGAGGGCACCAGCACGTTGGAGACGTCAATGCCCGTGCCGCGCAGCTCGAGCTCCAGGCACTGGGCCCACCCGAACGTGGCGTGCTTGGACGCCGTGTACGAAGCCAGCAGCGGCGCGCCGCCCTTGGAGAGCATGGACTGCACGTTGAGGATGTGGCCGCTGCCGCGCTGCCGGAAATACGGCAGCACCGCGCGCGCGAAGCGCATGTAGCCGAAGCAGTTCACCTCGAAGGTGCGGGTGATGTGCTCCCACGGCAGCTGATCAAAGAACCCGTAGGACTGCACCGCCGCCACGTTCACCAGGATGTCGATGCGGCCGTAGTGCTCCACGCACGCGTGCACCACGCGCTCCACGTCCGCCTGCACCGTGACGTCCCCGGGGGCCACCAGACACTCGCCGCCCGCGCGCAACACCTGGGCCTGAAGCTTCTCGAGCGCCTCCACGCGCCGCGCGGTGACGCACAGCCGCACGCCCTGCTCCGCCAGCCGCAGCGCGGACTGCCACCCCACCCCGCTCGAAGCGCCCGTCACCAGGGCCACCTTGCCTTGCAGATTTTCGCGAGCCATTCCCGTCCCCACTCCGCTGGTCCGACTCCGAGGATGGGCAGGCCTCGGCAGAGAGGACAGGCCTTCATTCCCACGGCTCGGCCGTCTGCCTGCACGACGAGCCACCGGTGTGGGCCCTGGGCCGCTGGAAGTGCCCACCATTGAACGCACGCAGCCTCATCTTCCGGCCCCGCTGTCCGGCCCTGACGGAGTAGGCTGGCCGTGGCTCGATGAGCGACGACTGGGTAGACCTGCTGAACACGGATCCGCGCGCCTACCGCGGGCGAGTCCTTCACTTCGCCCGCACGGACTGGCATGCCCTGCGCGAGCACCGGCTGAGCCTCTCCGAGGGGCAGTACCTCCAGCACCTGGAGGCCCTGTTTCCTCCGGAGGAGTCAGGCCCGGGAGACCGCTTCGAGCTGAGCTGGTGGTGGCCGGGCGAGCGCCCCCACTACACGCTGCACCTGCGAGGCCAGGACGGCATGCGCCACCCGCAGGCGGTGGACCACGTGGGCGCCCTGCACGAGCGCGCCGTGCTCGCCTGGGTGCGGAGCTCCACCCGCCAGCGGCAGATGGATCCCTGGGGCATGCACATCGGCTCGCCGCCGCCGTACCGTCCGCCGCACGAGTTCCTCGAGGCCTGCCTGGCCGAGTTCCCCGGAGCGCGCCTGGCCTCGCTGCAGTTGGAGCACCAGGAGGGCTATGTGGATCCGCCCAACGCCGTCGTGGAGCCGAGCATCCACGTGGATGCGCAGCTGATGACCACCGACGGCGGCATCGTCATGGTGCACCTGGGCACGTGGCCGGCGGATGAGTTCGAGCGGCTCGGCGAGTGGAAGCGCGAGCTGCTCAGCCACACGCAGGCAGGCTGAAGCTCCAGGGCGCGAGTAGTGAGGCCGAGGACGATTGAGAATGATCGCTGTCCGTGGCCGGTTATCCCAGGATGGGAGGAGGACCGGGCGTGAGCCTCGAATATCCAGGGCGGTGGTGGCACGTGCTCGACGACGGGCGCATCCAGTGCGACCTATGTCCGCGCGACTGCAAGTTGAACGAGGGCCAGCGGGGCTTCTGCTTCGTGCGCCAGCGTTCGGGGGACCAGATGGTCCTCACCACGTATGGGCGCTCGTCCGGGTTCTGCGTGGACCCCATCGAGAAGAAACCGCTCAACCACTTCTACCCGGGCAGCAGCGTGCTGTCGTTCGGCACCGCCGGGTGCAACCTGGGCTGCCGCTTCTGCCAGAACTGGGACATCTCCAAGTCCCGCGAGTTTGATCGGCTGATGGATCAAGCCTCGCCCCGGGCCATCGCCGAGCGCGCCCAGCAGCTGGGCTGCAAGAGCGTGGCGTTCACGTACAACGATCCGGTCATCTTCGCCGAGTACGCCATGGACGTGGCGGACGCCTGCCACGAGCGCGGCATCCAGACGGTGGCGGTGACGGCCGGCTACATGCACCCGGAGCCCCGCCGCGAGTTCTACGCGAAGATGGACGCGGCGAACGTGGACCTGAAGGCCTTCACCGAGGACTTCTACCACCGCATCACCTTCTCCAAGCTGCAGCCCATCCTCGAGACGCTCGAGTACCTCAAGCACGAGACGCGCGTGTGGTTCGAGCTCACCACGCTGCTCATCCCCGGGCACAACGACTCGGAGGCGGAGCTGACGAAGCTCTCCGAGTGGGTGCTCGAGAAGCTGGGCCCGGACGTGCCGATCCACTTCTCGGGCTTCCACCCGGACTTCAAGATGATGGACGTGCCGGCCACGCCTCCCGAGACGCTCCAGCGGGCGCGAGCCCTTGCCCGGCGCGTGGGCCTGCACCACGTGTACACGGGCAACGTGCACGACGTGGAGGGAGACACCACGCTCTGTGGCGGCTGCGGGGCCTCGCTCATCGTGCGCGACTGGTACCAGCTGCTGAAGTACCGGGTGACGGCCGAGGGCCAGTGCCCGGACTGCGGCGCTCAGGTGCCGGGCCGCTTCGATGCCTCGCCGGGCGCATTCGGCCGCCGCCGCATCCCCGTGCGCATCCAGGCCTCGGGGGCGTAGCGCTCCCGGCTCCTTGGAAGGCAGCCATCCGGGCGGCCACCCGGACTTCACTTTCGGTCCGCCCTCCTGCGCAGAGAGCCCTGCATCAGGTATGACTGGAATCCCGGCACGTGGTGACACGTGTCCCCCCCTCTCTCACCTCGCGATGCAGCCCCTTTGGAGCCGGCGCTCATGGCAGTAGACCCCGAGGAAGAGCTGCGCATCGCTGTGGCCGAAGGCCTCATCTCCCGTGAGGAGTCCCCGGCGCTGGGCGAGGAGGCTCGCCGCCTGGGCCGCGGCCCGCTGCAGCTGCTCAAGGAGCGGGGGCTCCTCTCCGACGCCGAGCTCGCCGAGCTCTCCTCCGAGCTCCGCACCGCCGACGCCGCGATCGACGCCACCCCCACCTTCATACCGCTCTCGAAGACGGGCGAGGGCGCCGACACGCTCGGGCCCGCCCTCACCCTGAAGGATCGCGACAAGGTGGATCCTCAGTTCCCCGTGCCGGGCTGGGACCGGTATGCGGGCGTGCGCTTCCTGGGGCAGGGCGGCATGGGCCGGGTGTTCCTCGCCTATGACTTGCGCCTGCGCCGCAACGTCGCCCTCAAGTTCGTCAAAGGCGATGACGCGGAGCTCGTCCGCCGCCTGCTCACCGAGGCCCGCGCCCAGGCCCGCGTCGAGCACGAGCGCGTCTGCAAGGTGCACGAGGTTGGAGAAGTCCAGGGCAAGCCCTACATCGCCATGCAGTTCGTCGACGGCCTGTCCCTGGGGCAGCTCGCGGACGAGCTCACCGTGGAGCAGAAGGTGCTTTCGCTCCGGGATGCCGCCGAGGGCGTCCACGCCGCCCACCGCGCCGGCCTCATCCACCGGGACTTGAAGCCCTCCAACATCCTCGTGGAGTGCACCGAGGACGGCCGCCTCAAGCCCTTCGTCATGGACTTCGGCCTGGCCCACGACTGGAGCGAGAAGGGCTCCACCAATACGGGCTCGGTGCTCGGCACCCCGCACTACATGTCCCCCGAGCAGGCCCGGGGCGAGGTAGAGCGCCTGGACCGCCGCGCGGATGTCTACAGCCTGGGCGCCACGCTCTACTTCCTGCTCACCGGCCAGCCCCCCATCCCCGGCGCCAACGGGCTGGAGGTGCTCAACAACATCGCCACCGTCGAGCCTACGCCTCCGCGCTCGCTGGATCCGAACATCCCCGCGGACCTGGAGGCCATCGTCCTCAAGTGTCTGGAGAAGGACCGCTCGGCTCGCTACGACTCGGCGCGCGCCCTCATTGAAGAGCTGGACCGCTTCCTGGCCGGCGAGCCCGTCCAGGCCCGCTCCACCGGCCTGGGGTACCGGCTGCGCAAGAAGGCCCGCAAGCACCGCGTGGTGGTGAGCGTGGCCACCGTGGCGCTGCTGTCCGTGAGCATGGCGCTCGGCTCGGCCATCTACACCCACTCCCAGGCCACCCAGCGCGAGGCGCTCGTCCGCGGCCTCACCGAGAAGGTCGAGCACATCGAGGCCATGGCCCGCTACTCCGGCCTGTCGCCCCTGCATGACACGCGCGAGGACCGCGAGGAGATCCGCGCGCAGATGGCCGAGCTGGAGGCGCAGATCCGCGAGGCCGGAGCGCTGGCGGTGGGCCCGGGCAACTACGCGCTGGCCCGCGGCTACCTGGCGCTGGGCGACGAGCCCGCGGCGCGCGAGCACCTGGAGGCTTCATGGCAGGCCGGCTTCCATGATCCGCGCGTGGCCTACTCGCTCGCCCTGGTGCTGGGCCACCTGTACCAGGATCAGCTCCTGGAGGCCGAGCGCCTGCACAGCATCGAGGAGCGCCGGCGCGACATCCAGGCCCGCTACCGCGATCCGGCCATGGCGTGGCTGCGCCAGAGCCAGGGCGCGGATGTGCCCTCCACCGACTACGTGGCCGCGCTCATCGCCTTCTACGAGGACCACTTCGACGAGGCCCTGGCCCGGCTGGACGCCATGGGCAACCGCCTGCCCTGGTTCTACGAGGCCCCCCAGCTCCGAGGAGACATCCTCCAGGCCCGGGCGGCGCGGCGCTGGAACCAGGGGGACCGGGACGGGGCGCGCGCCGACTTCGAGGCCGGCCGCCACGCCTACGCCGCCGCCGCCGCCATCGGCGAGAGCGTCCCCGCCGTCCACGCCGCCCTGGCCAAGCTGGAGTACACCGCCCTGCTCATGGAGCTGTACGGCCAGGGCGAAGTGCTCCCGGCCTTCACCCGGGGCATGGAGGCGTTGAAGCGCGCGCTCCAGGCCTCACCGGAGGACCCCGCGCTGCTCATCCTCCAGGCGCGCTTCCACCGGCGGCTGGCGGAGTACCAGGTCAACCACGGCGAGCAGGCCGAGGCCTCGCTCCAGGCCGCGCTGGCCGCGGCCCGTGAGGCCCTGGAGCGGGGGCAGCCTCCCCGAGAGGCCCGCGTGGAGCTGGGGCGCATCTTCTTCCAGTGGGCCCAGGCCCGCCTCAACCAGAGCCAGGATCCCAGCGAGCAGCTGCTCCAGGCCGAGCAGGCCCTGCGCGCCATCCCCCCGGAGGGCCGCGACTACGGCTACCACTCCACGCTGGGGCTGGTCTTCTCCGTGCGCGCCCAGCACGCGGAGGCCGTCGGCGCTGCCTCGGCCGAGGCGCGAGGGCAGGCCATCGAGTCCCTGCAGGAGGCCGCCCGGCTGGAGCCCCGCCTGCCGGATGGGTGGATCAACCTGGGCAGCAACTACTTCAAGCGGGCCTCCGGCTCCCTCGAGTCCGGCAAGCCGGCGGAGCTGGCGCGGCGCGAGGAGGATCTGCGGCAGGCCTGGCAGGCCATCCAGCACGCCATGGAGCTCAACCCCAAGCACTGGGTGCCCTACTACTACGGGGGGCAGATCCACGAGCTGCGCGCCGAGCTGCACCGCTGCGGCGAGGAGGGCTCGGCGCTGCTGGCCACCGCGCTGTCGCTCTACCGCAGCGGCCTCTCCATTGATCCGCGGCTGGCCTACTTCCACAACGGCGTGGGCCTGGTCCTGCTCAGCCAGGCCCAGCGAGCCTGGGAGTCGGGCGGCGAGCCCTTCGCGCTGCTCACCGAGGCCCAGCAGGCCTTCTCCCAGGCCATCCAGCTGGCTCCCGGCCAGCCCTTCGGGTACCGCAACCTGGGCGAGGCGTGGTTCTGGCGCGCCACGTACCAGGAGAGCCAGGGAGACGACTCCAGCGCCAGCATGCGCACCGCCCTGGCCTCGTTCGAGCAGGCCCTCGAGCGGGCCCAGGACAACGCGGACTATCAGGTGGACCTGGGCCAGAGCCTGGCCCTGCTGGCGGAGTCGGAGCTGGAGCGCGCGAAGGATCCCCGCCCCGAGCTCCAGCGCGCCGAGAAGGTGCTCCAGGAGGCGCTCGCGCTCAACCCTCAGCACGCCAATGCGTGGCTGGCGCTGGGCAAGCTGCGCGCGCTCCAGGTGCGCTGGCGGACCCAGCACGGACAGGGACGGGAAGAGGACTTCGAGCAGGCGGCGGGGGCGTACGAGAAGGCCCTCGCGCTGGCACCCGCCACCTCCGAGGCCCGCCTGGGCTTCGGCGCGCTGCTCTCCGCGTGGGCGGTGCATGAAAAGGATGCGGGCCGCGCCCCAGCCCCCCGGCTAGAACGCGGCCTCGCCTTGGTGGAAGAGGTACTGTCCAGCTGTCCCGACTGGCCGCGCGCGCTGCTGTTGCGCTCGAAGTTGCGGATGATCCAGGCGGACCTCGAGGTCCGCGCTGATGAGCAACAGGCGTGGCGGCTGCGAGCCAGGGACGACCTCTCCCGGGCACTGCAAAGCAATCCCCACCTCACCCCGTCGATGAAACGCTCGACCGGGGCTGTGGCGGACGGGACGGCGGATTAGCCAGACACCACGGGAACATCGCCGTTCTTGCTGCCACCGGCGGACGACGTGTCGCCGCTCGTGTCGCCCGTCTGCGTGGTGGTGTTGGTCGTCGTATCGGTCTCGTTCGCCATGGTGCTACCCCCTGTGTTGTGAAGCTGGTTTGAAAAGTGGAAGAGGCTCTCACCCCCCTCGAGAGCTCGCCACCCCCTGCCCGCTCGCCCCTCTTCCTCAGCGACAGGACCCCAAAGCAATGGCGATGCCAGCGGTAAAGCCCCGGAAACCGGGTCGCTTTTCCGGCTCTGTCCCATCTATCGGGCAGCCAACACTCTCGCGCGTCGGGTTCCGACACGTCGGACGGCCCGACTCGACACGTCGGCGGGCCGTCGACACGGGCCTGCACTGAGGATCAGGTCTCGCCGGACCCCAGGCCCAGCTCCTTGATGCGGCGGCCCAAGGCCCGCTTGGAGACCTCGAGGCGCTGCGCCATGGCGTCCAGGTCTCCGGCGCACTCCTGGAAGCAGCGGGTGATCTCCTCCACGGTCAGGTCTCCCGCGGTGCGGATGTTGGGGCTCTTGTCGATCAAATCGTAGATGGAGGAGCGGGGGATGCCGAGCCGGTCCGCGGCGGCCTTCAAGTCCCACGCGCTCTCGCGCAGCGCCGCGAGCAGCTCCGGCCCGGCGACCTCCGAGGCCCTGCGGCGGGCCGTAGGCTTCGGCTCGCCCGAGGGTTTCGGCTCGCCCGAGGGTTTCGGCTCCCGCGAGGGCTTCAGCTCCCCGCTGTCCGAGGGCGCGGGCCCGGAGACGGGGCGGCCGGGCCGGGGCTCCACGGAGGACTCCAGCTCCTTCTCCAGCCGGGGATCCAGCCGCAGCCGCGTATGCCCTCGGCTGCCGATGATGAGCTGGCGCGTCAGGTTGCGCAGCTGCCGGATATTGCCCGGCCACCCGTAGCGCACCAGCCGCGAGGCCAGCGGCGCCGGCAGCCACGGCTCGGTGGACGAGTCCTCCGGCTTGAGCCGCCACGCCTCGCCGATGGACTCCAACTCCTCGCGGGCGAAGTGGTGGAACAACAGCCCGATGTCCTCGCGGCGCTCCCTCAGCGGCGGCACCCGGACTTCATAGCCCGCCAGCCGGTGCAGCAGCGGCGCCTTGAAGCGCCCCTCCTGAATCTGCCGCTCCAGCTGCGCGTCCGTGGCGGCGATCAGCCGGACATCCACCTTCACGGGGGTGCGCTCGCCCACCGGGTAGATCTCTCCCGTCTCCAGCACCCGCAGCAGCATCACCTGCACCTCGGGCGGCGCCTCGCCCACCTCGTCGAGGAACAGCGTCCCATCGTGCGCCGCCCGGAAGAAGCCCTCGCGATCCTTCACCGCGCCCGTGAAGGAGCCCTTCGCCGCGCCGAACAGCTCCGCGGCCGCCAGCTCCTTGGGGATGGCCCCCAGGTTCACGCTGAGGAAGAGCTTCTCGCGCCGGGCGCTGTGCTGGTGGATGGCTCGGGCGATGAGCTCCTTGCCCGAGCCCGTCTCTCCCCGGATGAGCACCGGCACGTTCAGATCCGCCACCTGCTCGATGTGGTGGCGCACGTTCTGGATGCCCACGCTGCTGCCCACCATGCCCAGCGCGTCCACGGGCGCGCTCGCCGAGGGATCCGCCCAGTGCAGCAGCAGCACCACGCGCTCGGCCAGCTCCAGCGCCACGCCCTCCGCCAGCTCCTCGGGGGAGAACTCCCAGGAGCTCTTCAGCGCCTCGCCCGCCAGCGTCAGCTTGATGCCATCGCCGGGGGACACCCGCACGCTGCCGGCCGGGCCCGGCGAGAACACCACCGGCTTGCGGCTCAGGAAGGGATCGGCCAGCGGAGTGCCCAGCATGGCATCCGGGCGCATGAAGTCCGGAGCGTTCCGGGACACGGCCACCTCGCGGCCCGAGAGCAGCTCGTTCAACAGCAGCCGCTGGCCCACGCGGTGGGACATGGGGTGCGAGACGAGGGTCAGCGCCGGGACGAGACGCGGGGCCGGCTCGCTGATGTTCCGCTTCTTGAAGCCGATCGTCGACTCGTCGGCATAGCTTCCCGCGCTCATGGGGTGGTCTGCTCCGGCTGGCTACCGTCCGAGAGTCGGCACTGTACCGGACCTCGGCAGGGGCCGCCCCTGCTTCCTTGGACGGCGCGGGCCCGAGCAGAGGACATTGGCTCGCTGACAAGTACCCCGGAGGGACATTCGTCCGTTGGAATCCGACAGAGTCTCAGGGGGAGCACTCCCGATCCCTCTGGGTCTGCCTACAATCCCATCGTGAGCACGATCGAGCACAGGGGCAGCATTCTCATCGTCGAGGACGACGAGGACATCCGTGCGGCCATGGCCGAGCTCCTGGAGAACGAGGGGTTCGAGGTGTCCGTCGCCTCCAATGGCCAGGAGGGGTTGGAGGTGCTCCAGCAGATCGGCCGACCCTGCCTGGTGCTGCTGGACCTGATGATGCCGGTGATGAGCGGCGAGGACTTCCTGCGGCACATGCGCGACAACCCGAGCCTGAACCGCACTCCGGTCATCATCGTCACCGCCAGCGGCCGGCCCCCCCTGCCGGGCACGCAGGGCATTCTCAAGAAGCCCTTCGAGATCAGCGATCTGTTCGCTACCGTCTCCGCGCACTGTGAGTGAGGAGATGGACGGCCTGAGAGAGCTGCTCGCCACCCGGCGCGAGCAGGTGCGTGCGCGTGTCGAGCGGAACCTGCGCGAGCAGCTCTCGGCGGAGGAGCCCGTCCTCAGGGCGCTGGTGAGCGCGCTGCCCCGGATGCTCGACGCGCTCCAGGCCGCGCTCCAGGCCCAGCCGGGGGACACCTCTTACCCGGAGCCTGCCGCGGGAAGGCTCTTGCCCGCGGGCCTGGGCGCGGCGGTGCCCACCCGCGCGTACGGGCTGCTGCGGGAGGCCCTGCTCGGGCTGCTGGAGGAGTCGGGCGGGGCGCTCCGGTTCTCCGAGCTGCGAGTGCTCCATGGGTGGCTGGACCAGGCCCTGGAGGCCACCACCGTGGAGGCCGAGCACCATGACGCCGTGGCGCACCACGCGGCGCGCCTGGAGGCCATCCTCGAGAGCATCCCGGACGCCGTGTACGTGGGGGATGCCGAGCGCATCACCCACGCCAACGCGCCCGCCAGGGAGCTGCTCGGAGGAGACCTGACGGGCATCTCTCCCCTGGAGCTGGGGGAGCGGCTCCAGTGCAGCGATCCGCAGACAGGCCAGCGCCTGTCGCGAGACGCGGAGCCCTTCGCTCGCGCGCTCCGGGGCGAGGCGGTGACGCGGGATGTGATGCTGTGCCATCCCCGGACGGGCCGGCGCATGGGGACTCGGTGCGCGGCGGCGCCGGTGCGCATGGGCGAGCGCATCGTCGGCGCGGTGGTGGTCAACACCGACATGACGGATCAGCAGAGGCGGCAGGAGGAGCTGCACCGGACGGCGGAGTTCCGCGAGCGCTTCCTGGGCATCGTCAGCCATGATCTGCGCAACCCGCTCAACGCGATTGCCCTGTCGGCCGGCGTGCTGCTGCGCGAGGAGCTGCCGCCCCGGGCTCGGAAGGCGGCCGGACGCATCTCCCAGAGCGCCCATCGCATGGCGCGGATGATCGGCGACCTGCTGGACTTCACGCGGGGGCGGCTGGGCGGGGGCATCCCCATCCTGCGCCAGCCGGTGGATCTGCGCCTCATCTGCCGCCCGGTGCTGGAGGAGCTGAGGGTGGCCTGGCCAGACCGCGAGCTGCGGCTGCTCGCGGAGGGAGCGCTCCAGGGCGAGTGGGATGGGGACCGGCTGGCCCAGCTCGTGGGCAACCTGGCGAAGAACGCGCTGGATTACAGCCCACCGGATCAGCCGGTGACGGTGACGCTGCGAGATGAGGGCGCGTGGGTGCGGCTGGAGGTGCACAACCTGGGCGATCCCATCTCTCCCGAGCTGCTGCCCCAGCTCTTCGAGCCGTTCCGCCGAGGCATGCGCAATGACGATGGCTCCCAGAGCACGGGGCTGGGGCTGGGGCTCTTCATCGCCCAGCAGATCAGCGTGGCGCATGGAGGGACGCTGGAGGTGCGCTCGACACAGGAGGAGGGCACCACCTTCACCCTCCGGCTGCCGCGCGCCGTGCCTCCGAAGTGAGGCGCGCGGCCTCACGGGAGCGCGAGGCCATAGCGGCTCAAGTCCTCGGGCGTGTTCACGTTCACCAGCGAGCGCAGCTCCGCGTCCACCGCTCGGAGCGCCTCCTCCGGGAGCAGCCTCGCACGGCCCCCGGCGAGGAGCTCGCGCAACGAGGGGTCTCCTTCCTTCAAGGCCTCGCCCCAGGGGCTGGCGAGGGAGGCACGGTACACCGCGAGCAGCGGCTCCACGCGCCCCGCCACCGTGAAGCACACGGCATCCACCTCGGGGGCTCGAGCGTCCATCAGCACGCGGATCGCCTCGGGCCGCACGAAGGGCATGTCGCACGCGACCGCGAGCACCCACTCGGTCCTCGAGCCCACGAGCGCCGCGTGCACCCCTCCTGGAGCGCCCTTGCCGGCCACCACGTCCGCCACCGTGCGCAGCCCGAAGCGGGCATAGGGCTCGGGGACGTTGGCCACCAGCAGCACCTCGGCGAACAGCGGCGCCAGCCCGAGCAGCCGCTCCAGCACCGTGCCTGTTCCCACTCTCAACAGGCCCTTGGGGACTCCGGACAGCCGCCGGCCCTGGCCTCCGGCCACCACCGCCAGCGTGACGTCTGGGAAGAAGTCCAAGTCCAAGTCCATGCCGTACCCCCGAGCATCGCACCCGGACACCCGCCGTGAAGCAATGGGCAGGCGTTCTGTCCAGCATGCGCCGCTTGTGCTCACGGGGGTTCCTCCCCACGGAGTATTGTTGGAGGCTGGGCCTTGGCCAGCCTCCATGTCGCTCACTCCTCTCATCACCGCACGGCAAGCCGCACTCGGAGCTGTCACCCCGGCTCCTGCCGAGCAGGTGCCCTTGCTCCAGGCTCATGGCCGGTTCCTCGCCACGAACGTGAGCGCCTCCCGCTCGCTGCCCGGCTGCGATAACTCCGCCATGGATGGGTGGGCCGTGTGCGCCGAGGAGACTCACGGCGCGACGCGCGATCGGCCTGTGCGGCTGCGCATCGTCGACACCGTGTACGCCGGGGCGCTGCCCACGCGAGCCCTTCAACCCGGCGAGGCCGCCCGAGTCTTCACGGGCGCTCCGATCTCCCCGGGCGCCGATGCCGTGGTCCGCCAGGAGGCCGCTCGCGCTGGTGAGGATGGCCACGTCTCGCTCTTCATCACCGTGCCTCCGGGCAATGACATCCGCCGCGCCGGGGAGGAGGTGCTCGCGGGCACACCGCTGTTCACCGCTGGCCAGCGGGTGGATGCGAACGTGCTGGGGGTGCTCGCCTCCATGGGCATGGCCACCGCGCGAGTGCGTCCCGCGCCTCGTGTCGCGGTGCTCGCCACCGGGGATGAGCTGGTCTCTCCCGGGACTCCCGCCCTGCCGCATCAGGTGTACGAGAGCAACCTCCTGCTCATCGCCGCGCTGGCTCGCGAGGCCGGCGCGGAGGTGGTGGCCACCGAGCGCGCCCGCGATGACGACTCGGAGCTGCGCGCCGCGATCTCGAGGCTGACGCCCCGGCTGGATGTGCTCATCACCACGGGTGGCGCGTCCGTGGGCGACAAGGACCGGGTGAAGCGTGTGCTCCAGGAGCTGGGCGCAAACTTCCTCGTGGACGGCGTGGCGCTCAAGCCCGGCAAGCCCGTGGCGGTGGCGCGCCTTGGAGCGCTGGCGGTGGTCGTGCTCCCTGGCAATCCGGGCGCGGCCACCGTGGCCTTTGATCAGCTCGGCCGGCCGCTGCTGCTCAAGCTCCAGGGCGTGCTCGAGGAGCGTCGGCGCCTGCGCGCCCGGCTCTCCCAGGCTCGGCACAAGCAGGCGGGGCTCACCTATCTCATCACCGCCACCGTGGAGCGCCACGATGGTGGAGTGACCTGGGCACGGATGCGTCCCCAGGGCGCGGGGCAGATCCTCCAGAACGTGGGCGCCGAGGGTTTCGCCATCCTGCCTGCCGGCCGTGCCGACTTCTCCGAGGGGGATGAGGTGGAGCTGGAGCTGTTCGACCGGCCCCGGTACGTGGCGGTGGAGGAATGAAGGCTCCGCCCGCGCTGAGCGTCATCGGCTGGTCCGGCTCGGGGAAGACGACGCTGGTGGAGCGGCTCGTGCCCGAGCTTCACTCGCGAGGCCTGCGCGTGGGCGTGGTGAAGCACTCGTCGGATCACCACCCGCTGCACCGGACGGGCAGTGACACGGCGCGCTTCGAGCAGAGCGGAGCGGCCCTGGTCGCCTTCGCTACTCCGGCGGGCGTGCAGCTCTCGGTGAGGGAGGAGCCGGAGCAAGTGCTGCTGCCCTTGCTCGAGCGGTTCGGGGACCGGGTGGATCTGGTGCTCGTGGAGGGCTGGAAGGACGGGCCCTTGCCCAAGCTCGAGGTGTGGCGCGAAGGCCACGGGCCGCTGCTGGCCTCGACGCGCTCGGATGTGCTGGCGGTGGTGACGGATGCGCCTCGGCTCCCGGAAGGTTCGCCGGAAGGACTGCAGCGCTTCGGGACGGCGGAGCTACAAGGGCTCGCGGTGTTCATCACTCGGCTGGCGCGGGAGCAGGCCCATGAGCCGTGAGGACAAGGGCGTCACCCGGCGTACGGTGGTGCGGTTCTCGGAAGACGGAGCCCATGGGCCCGAGGAGGACTCGGTCGCCGTGGAGGAGCCACTGGAGATCCGCGTCAGCGGCGACACGGTGGCCATCACCATGCGTACTCCGGGGCAGGACCGGGAGCTCGCGGTGGGCTTCCTGTTCTCCGAGGGCATCCTCCGCTCGGTGGATGACCTGGGCGGTGTCACCTACTGCGGCCGCCCGGGCGAGGAGGGCTGGGGCAACGTCATCGAGGTGACGCCCGCTCCGGGGCTGGTGCTCGAAGTGGAGCGGGTGAGCGCCGCGAGGCGAGGCACGCTGACCACGGCCGCGTGTGGCGTGTGCGGACGGCGCAGCGTGGATGACTTGATGGCGGTGTGCTCGCCGGTTCCTCCGGGGTGGGTGCTCGCGCCGGAGGTGGTGGCCCGCGCCACGGAGCTCTTGCACGACGTGCAGCGCAACTTCGCTCGCACGGGCGGAGTGCACGCGGCGGCGGTGCTGGACACGAGCGGGGAAGTCCTCACCGCCGCCGAGGACGTGGGCCGGCACAACGCGGTGGACAAGGTGGTGGGCACACTGGTTCTCGGAGGCACGGTGAGATCCACCCGAGCCTCGCCGAGCAGCCCGGCCCCTCGTCCCGAGCGCCCACCGGCGGTGCTCGTGGTCAGCGGGCGGGCGAGCTTTGAAATCGTGCAGAAGGCCGCTGTCGCGCGGATTCCCGTGGTGGCCAGCGTGTCAGCGGCCAGCTCGCTGGCGATTGATCTCGCCGAGCGCTCCGGAGTGACGCTCGCCACATTCGTGCGCGGCGGGCGCTTCAACGTCTACACCCACCCGAGCCGGCTCGGGACCGCGTAGCCCCGTCTCACGCCAGCTCGAGCCGCTGCCGCCACTCGGCCACCACCTCCGGCTCCGCGCTCACCTGCACCGCGCCCTCCTTCTCCGAGCGCGAGAGCACGCGGATCTCCTTCGCGTCCACGTGCTTGAGCACCTGCGCCGAGGCCGTTGCCACCACCACCTGAATGGGCGTGCCTCCCACCTCTCCCTTGGACATCTTCCGCAGCAGCGTCATCAGCTCCCCGAGCAGCGGCGGTGGCAGTCCCCGCTCGGGCATGTCCAGGGTGATCAGGTCCGGCGGCGGCAGCTGGTACGGCAGCACCAGGTAGGCCAAGAGCAGCAGCGCGGTGTCCGCCACTCGATCCGGCGTGAACCACAGGTCCGTCTTCCACGCATCCCGGAACTTCAACCGCTGGGTGCGCGCGCTCGTCTGCTGGAGCGCCACATCTCCCAGCGCGGGCACCAGCCGGCACAGCTCCTGAACCACCCGCTGCCGCGTGCCCGGCAACAGCGTGGCAAAAACTCCCGACAGGTTGTCTCCCGTCCGGTTCAGCACCGGCGAGCGCCCCGTGGTGCTCTCGGACCGCAGCGCGATCAAATCCAGCGCCAGCGCCTGCACCGTGTGCGCCGCCATCGGCGTGGAGTCCAGCGTCCCGACCGGATACTCCACGCGCATCGACGTGCCTTGCTCGTATCTCCACTCCACCACCGCCGGCCGCCCCCCATCCTGCCGCCAGTAGTCCGCTGCGTCGCACCCCAGCAGCAGATCAAACCCATCCAGCAGGCTCGTCTTCCCCGAGGCCGGCGGGCCCACCAGCACCGTCACCGGCTCCAGCGAAAGCTCCACGTCCTTCAGGCACCGGAAGTTCTCGAAGCGGACCGATTGGATCATGGCGGGTGAAACATTAATCACGCTCGCCCCCAGGATTCTTGTTTTCTCAAAGCCGGGAGGCCCCTGGGCCGCCTACATCCGTCCCTCGCAGGGCAAGCTCACCCGGAGCGCGTGAGCTGACGGAAGAGCGCCGCATGCTCCGGATAACGCGCAATCAACGCGTCGCGCGCCGGCATCTCCCAGTCCGCGAAGTCGAAGCCGGGCGCCACCGTGCAGCCCACCAGCGTGTAGTCCCCGCGCGGCACCGCCGCCTGGAGCACCCCGGCCGGGATGACGGCCTGGGGCTGCTCGCCGCGCGTCACCTCCCGGCCGAGCGTCACCGTCTCCAGCCCCTGCTCCCTCAGCAGGTACAGCGTCAGGGGCGCGCCGTCGTAGAAGTGCCACACCTCGTCCGAGGCCACCTGGTGCCACGCCGCGAACTCGCCTCGCGGGAGCAGGTAGTAGATGGCCGTGCCCGCCGCTCGCGAGCCCCGGGGCGTGTCCACCCGCGCCGCGGCCCGGTACGTCTCCTTGTAGTAGCCCCCCTCGGGATGGGGCCGCAGCCCCAGCGCTCGCACCAGCTCGTCCATCATGCGCCCCACCCTACCGCGTCCGCCCACCGGCCGGGCTCAACCCATGGGGTCCTTCTGACTTGAACCAACCATCCCCGCAGGTCATAGTGCGCCACCCATCCTCATGGGTCACACGGCCCCCATTCCAGGCGCGGGGGCTGGGGAGACGTAACGGGCCAGCTCCGCGCTGGAGCACGCGTGATGCAGCACCCCTTCCACCTGACTCCGGACATGATGGTGGGTCCCTTCCGGATCCAGGCGCGGCTGGGGGCCGGGGGCTTCGGCGCCGTGTTCCGCGTGGAGTGCGGCGGCGAGCTGTACGCCCTCAAGTTCGCCGTCCACGGCCCCGAGAGCGAGGACCTCAACCGCACCGATGCGCGCGCCCGGCGCGAGCTGGCCTGCCTGCTGCTCGTCTCCCACCCGAATGTCGTCCGAGTGTGGGCGCACGGCCGCTGGCCGCACCCGCGCACCGGCTACCACTACATCGTCATGGACTACGTGGAGGGCGCCACGCTCTCCGAGTGGGTGAAGCGCACGCGCCCGCCGCTGCGCCAGGTGCTGCGCCTGTTCGACACGCTGGCGCTCACGCTGGACGCGCTGCACTTGCAGGGCCTGCACCACCGGGACTTGAAGGGCTCCAACATCCTGGTGCGCCAGCGCGACGGGGAGCCGGTGCTGGTGGACTTCGGCGCCGGAGAGCACGTGGCGGTGAGCGCGCCGCTCACCGAGGGCCCGCTGCCCCCGGGCACCCCGCACCTGCGCACCCCCGAGGCCGTGCGCTTCCACCGCGAGCAGTACGCGGACCCCCACGCGCGCTACCCGTTCCAGCCCTCGGATGATTTGTACGCGCTGGGCTGCACGCTCTACGAGGTGCTCACCGGCGCGCCGGCCTTCCCGCCCACGCTGCCGCGGGAGGTGCTCACCTCGCTGATTGAAAAGGAGATGCCCCCCTCGCCGGCCGTGCTCAACCCGCGCGTGCCCCCGGCGATGGCGGAGCTGGTGCTGCGGCTGCTGGCCAAGCGCCCCGAGGAGCGCCCCGAGAGCGGCCGGGCGCTGCATGAGCAGCTCCAGGCGGTGCTGCGTGACGAAACCCCCACCTTGGACATGCCCCTGGTGGCCGGCGCGGATGCCGTGACCACCGAGGGCATGGGGGGCCCGGCCGTCACGTCCAGCGCGGATGATCCGGAGAGGCCCCTCTCGGGCCGGGTGGACTGGGGGGGGAGGCTCGCGCCCACCTCTCAGAGCGAGGCGAGCGCACCCACCGTGCTCGCGGAGCGGGCCTCTCCGGATCGTTCGAAGCCCCTGCGCCGCATAGGGCTGCCGGCGGTGGCCCTGGTGCTGGTGGCGGCGGTGGGCCTGGGGCTGTGGCGCGGTGCGTCCACGCCCCGCGCTCCGGGCCCTCGCCCCGAGCCCCCCGTGGCCACGCTGGCGCCGCCACCTTCCTCCACCCTCCCGGAGCCCCCGCGAATGGCGCGGGCCGAGGACGCGAGCTCCCCTGCCGAGATGACGAACCCCAGCGGTGACGCGGAGCCCCGGGCCCTCGCCAGCCGCTCCGCCGAAGCGGGGCCCCGGGCTCGCGCCGAGCTGCCCCCTTCTCCACCCCAATCGAAAGGTTCATTCATGAGGACGAAGCCTCCCGCGAAGAATCCCTCCCCCCGGCCGGAGCCAGAGAAGCCTCGGAGCCCAGGCTCCAGCGTGGCCAGCCCCCTGGCCGGAGTGGTCGCCGCCTGCGTGCTGACGGGGGGCTGTGCCGCCTCGGAGCCCCTCGTCCGTTCCGGCCCACCTCCGCTCCAGCAGTGCCCTCCCGGAGCCAAGGAGGCCATCGAGTCTCTCGGGCTCGAAAGCATGGACAGCCTGAGTGTCTTGATGCCGGGAGCCCCTCCCAAGCACGCGCGGTATGAGGACGAGGTCGTCGCCACGGAGGGGAGACATGAAGTCACCGTCCGCTTGCTGAAGCGAGGGGACGATGTCCTCTACGGCAGCGTGGTCGTCGGAGACTTCTTCCTCACCGACAGGCTGTATGCGCGCTTCGTCGAGCTGCGGTTGCCGGATGGCCGCCGCTACCCCTGGTGCGGCTACCTGGTTGCCCCCAAGGATGGCAAGAAGTTGGGAGCCCCCTTCCTGCCGGACTCCAAGCCGGGGGCGATGAAGATCGGCGCCATCCAGGAAGTGGAGATATCCGAGGACAAGCACTGAGTGGACAGCAAGGGGAACAGCGGCTGGGTGCCACCCAATGTCCGGGAGGCGTGGTAGAGGCTGGATTGCCGCCTCACTCCTGCTCCAGAGTTCCCCCATGCACCTCCGCTCACCTGGTGTTCTCCTGGTGCTCCTCTGGCTGGCGAACCCCTCGGTCGCGCGGGCCCAGGCCGCCGTCCCCTGCCAGACCGAGGCACGCCGCATCGAGCTGGTGGCGGGCTCGGCGCCAGCGCCCGAGCTGTGCATCAGCCCTGGCGTGGCCACCACGCTGCTCTTCGAGCGGGCGCTGGTGGAGGAGGCGGTGGTGCTGGAGGGGCGCGAGCGCTTCCGGCGGGTAGAGGCCGCGGGCAACCTCCTGGTCCTGGTCCCCTCGGAGCAGCTCCAGCCCGGAGAGCGGCTGCGGCTGCAGGTGCGCTTCGCGAAGGGAGCAGTCCCCGAGAGCGCGACGTTCGTGCTGGGGGTCCACCGCGGCCAGGCCGAGCACCTGGTCGAGGTGTCCTTCCCTCCGCCCCCGGCGGACACCTGTCAGGTGGAGTTGCAGAGCAAGCAGGCGCAGCTCCAGCGCTGCCTCGAGGAACACTCACAGCTCTCGGCGGGCGGCGAGGGACGTAACACGCTCGCGGGGCTGATCGCGGCCAACCTGGTGAACGAGAAGGGGCTGAGCATCTCGGAGCTGAGTGCTCAGGAGCTCAGCTTCGCCCCAGCGGACACATTCAACGTGGCGAGGATGACGCTCTACCGCTCTTCCAAGCGGCTCGCGATCGAGCTGGAGCTGGAGAACCTGAACGGGGACACCCCCTGGGTGCCGGAGGGAGCCGCGCTGCAGGGTCAGCCGGGAGAAGTCCTGGAGGCGCTCTCCGTGCTGCATCGGGCTCCGCGCGTACCGGGCGGCGGCCAATTGATTTGGGTAGAGCTGGCCTTGCCCTCGGAGCGGGCGCACAGGACCTTCACCCTCACGCTGTGGAACGCGGGGAAGGCGCGCACGCTCACCCTTCAAGGAGTGAAGCTGCCCTAGGCAGGGCTCCCGTCTGGGAGGAACTGGGCATTGGCTCATCGCCCAGGCCGCCGAGCTGTGCTTCCGCTGAGCCCACGCGCCAGAGCCCGCGTTGAACCCACCCGAGGCTCGCTGTAGGTTCGCGGGTGATGAGGGTGACCCTGGATTCCCTGCGACAGTCGATGTTGGCTGGCGTGAATTCGCCGGGTCGCCGCCTGCATCAGCTCTCGATCGTCGGCTGTGTCCTCGCCCTGGCGTGCTCGGGCACTCGGCTCTACTACCTGACCAGTGAGTTGCCCTCGGTGAAAGGCCGGTCCGATGTGATGATCGCCCCTGGACCCTGGCCGGCTGTTCCCGCCGTGCTCGCGAGCCCGGACAGTGTTCCGGACGATCTGGTGCTGCCAACGCTCAAGGCCCTGATGAACCTTCCAGGAGCGGCGGACTCCTGTGATGCGTGGGGCCAACCACGCCCGGATGCTTCAGAATATTGCGTTGCGGTCTACAGGACACCCGAGGATTGGCGCGTGACATGGCCCATCCGCAATTTGGTGGATAGGCACAATGCGTGCGTTCCTCCTTACGGTGGAGTGGATGACGCGGACTTCGGGCGAGGCTGGCCTGTGTTTGGCTACGCGCATAACCACCCCTGTGGACTCTTCGCGAGCAGCGAGGATTTGAAGGTGTTTCCGGCAGCGAAAACGCCTGAAGGAGCCTGGGTCTTCGTGGGTTACGCGACGACCCCCAGCGGCGAGCCTGCGCATGATTCCCGCGGACAGGTGGTTGCAGCCTGGGCCTGGCTCGCCACGGGGCACCGCGAGGAGCCTCGTTTCTACAAATGGAACCCCGCAGGCAAGGTGTTCCGGTGGAGTGAGGACCAGAAGCAGTGGGAGTTTCAGGCCACTTGCAAACCCCAGTTATCCCCTGCCCATCCGGAGTGGATACTCCCACCGAAATGCGCTCCCGAGTTGGTGGATTGGTACTAGGCCGTGTTTCCCCCCTGGTGGCCCATGCTGAGACCTCATCACTTCGTTCTGCTCGTCTCCCTCCTGGCGGATGGAGGAAGCATCACCCCTCAACCTGGCCCCGCTGAGGTGGATGGTGGAATCGTCACTCCTACACCTGGCCCTCTTGGACTGGATGCGGGCACGGGGACCGCTGCAGCCAGCCCCTCCGGTCAGGATGCGGGAACGGGGACTACCGTTGCTAAACCTTCGAGCCGGGATGCAGGCACAGCCCCGCGCACTCTACCCATGGTGGATGGCCGGTGGCCTGATGACATCGAGACCCTGGCTACCCTGGACGGGCGGGCCGTGATGGCGGCCCATGCCGCGATCCAATCTTGGACGGCGAGCATGATCAAGGATGATCCTCGATATGCGGGAACTTGTGAAATCTCGCCCAAGGCCATGGACATCATCGTCCTTCAGAGCCGAGGCGTGTACGTGGTTCAAATCCATCGACGTGTGGACCGGTGCGGCTGGGCGGACCCCAGTTTCAACGCAGGATTCAATATCGAGGTTTACGTGGTCTCGCCCGAGGGGCGCGTCCTGGCGCACCCTTACTACCCCTATTATCAGCCGTAGAGACGCCCTCTTCTCCTACTCCGACTCGCGCGAGGCTGCTTTCCTCCGGGTCTTGCCGTGACGGCCCTTGTTCAGCATCGCTCCGGCGATGAGGCTCAGCAGCTTCACCTGGGTGGCGTTGAGCCTGCGCAGCCGGCGCTGCAGGCGCCGCATGTCCGCCGAGTCCTCGGAGCGGGACCTCCCCTCCTCCCTGGGCAAGTCCCCCTTGCCCCCATCCGGGGACTCCAGGCCGAGCAGCTCGTGCGGCGGCACGTTGAGCACCAGGCACAGCCGCCGCAGGTTCTCCACGCGCGGCAGCATCTGCCCCCGCTCCATGCGCCCATACACCTCCGAGGCCATGCCAATGCGCTCGGCGACGTCCTCCTGGGTCAGTCCAGCGTGCACCCGGGCTGTCCGCACCGCGGCGCCGAGAATGCTCGAGAGGGGTTTGTCCATGGGGTTCGCCAATCCAGTCCTGGGCTTGCGCGAGTGGCGCGCCAGCAGATGTAACCCTCAGGGTCACGTCACCCCATCATACTCCAAGCGTTTGCCTGGAGGCCTGGATTTGGGCTCCTCCGCCCCGGGGCTCAGCGCATGAAACGCTCGGGCGCGGCGCGCACCACGCGGGCCGTGGGCAGCCCATTCTTCAGCACATAAGCCACCTGGGTCTCGGTGCCCACGTGCAGCGATGGAGTCCCGCGCTCCTGGTGAGCCTGCACCGCGCACGTGCTCTCATCCGCGCGCAGCTTCATGGGCCCCTCGCCCGGTACGTTGACGCTCAACACCCCGTCCACCGCGTACTCCAGCGTGCCGGACACCACGGCGGCGGGCTCGTTGGCGGCCAGCACCTCGGCACAGCCGCGCTGCTCGCGCCCCGCGCTGCCGCTGCCGCCCACCGCTTGCCCTCGCCCGCCCCAAGGCGCGGGGGCGCTGACGGCCCGCGGCTCCAGGCCGAGATCCTTCGACACCTGCTCATACAGGCGGCGCCGCTCCTGCTCCACCTTCGGCGTGTGCACCAGGGCGGCCCACGGACCCGTGTTGATCTCCGCCCCGCCGCCCCTGCCAGCGCTCGCCACCACTGGATTCTCCTCGAGCAGCGGCGCCTCCGCGCGCACGCCCCCGCAGCCCACCACGCTCGCCCCCAGCCACACGCACCCCACCAGTATCGCGTATCGCATCGTCCTCTCCTCCCTCAGTCCGGTGTCCCCTCGCGGGCCCGGCGTGCCGCGCTCTCCTCGGACGCGTCGTGCTCGAAGATGGCGATGGCCACCCGGCGGCGCTCGGCCAGCGCGAACAGCAACCCGAGCGGGACTCCGTAGAACAGCGCGTGCATCACCAACTGGAAGAACTGCGAGGGGCCCAGGAACCACGGGTAGTAGCCGCGCCCGACGAACTGGAACGTCACCAGCCACACGCCGATGGTGAAGAGCATGCCCACCGCTGTCTGGTGAGCCACCTTCGGCCGCAGCTCGGGTGACAGCCGCGCATCAACCAGCGAGTACGCCAGGCCGAAGGACGCCGACAGCCCCAGGTGCACCGCCAGCCCCGCCACCACCGTGAGCCCCAACGGCTGATCAGCCAGGGCCGACGCGCCGAGCAGGACACTGGCCGCGAAGCGCACCGGCGTCAGCACACCCTGCCCGCCCGCCAGCGAGGCCACGCACTCGGCGAGGGCGAACACCACCCCCGCCACCAGCCCGAAGCCCAGGCCATTCCATGCCGACCAGGGAGTCCTGGACCAAGCCATGCGGTGCCTCCTCCTGTTCCTCCGCGCTCCGTCCGAGCGCGGTGGGGCCTGATCGTGGCCCTCGTCAGAGAAGGGTTGTCATCCACTCGACGTGGGGCAGAGAGGACGGGGGGAGGAAGCGCGCCACCGCTCGCTTAGAGGGCGAGGAGACAATGGCCATTGCCCCCGCTGCTCGCTCCCATATCGTGCAGGGTGGGCAGCGCCTGATCTCTCAGGCCCCCCTCAGGAGAGTCTCAACATGTCCGCTCGCTTCGTTCCGTATCTCGGTGCCTTCGCCGCCACGGCCCTGCTGACGCTCGCCGGGTGCGGCGGGGGCAAGCCCACGGGGGCCACCTGCCCCACCGGCAGCACGCTCACGTACACGAACTTCGGCCAGAACTTCATGGGCACCTACTGCCTGCGCTGCCACAACGAGGCGCTCACGGGCTCGGCGCGCCAGGACGCCCCCGCCGACAAGAACTTCAACACCCTCGACGGCATCATCAAGGAGGAGAAGGACATCGACGAGCAGGCCGGCGCCAGCGACACCGTCACCAACACGGAGATGCCGCCCGACGGCGAGAAGCCCTCGGTGGATGACCGGAAGAAGCTGGCCGAGTGGCTCGCGTGCGGCGCCCCGCAGTAGTCAGCGCTCCTGGCGGCGCAGCAGCTGCGAGAGGAAGTCGAGGAACACCCGGACGCGCGGCGTGGACTGGCGCCGCGGCAGGCACAGCGCGCGGATGGGAGGCCCCTGCGCCGCGTAGGGGGCCAGCACCTCCACCAGCCGGCCGGCGCGCAGGTGCTCGGCCACCATGAAGTCGAAGGCCTGGCAGATGCCGAGCCCCGCCACGGCGGCCTCCACCAGCAGCTCTCCGTGATCAATGCGCACCGCGTCCGGGGTGCGCACGGTGACGGGCTGGGCCTCGCGCTTGTCGCGGAACGTCCACTCGCGGGTGACGCCCGAGGGCGTGACGAACTTCAGGCACGCGTGCCGCTCCAGCTCCTTGTAGTGCCGGGGCGTGCCGCTGCGCCCCAGGTAGGCGGGCGAGGCCGCCGTCACCCACTGCGGCACGCGCAGGGTGCGGGACACCAGGCTGGAGTCCTCCAGCTCGCCAATGCGCACCGCCACGTCCACGCCCTCCTCGGCCATGCGGGTGAAGCGGTCCGTGAGGGAGAGGTTGAAGGTCAGCCGCGGGTGGCGCGCGGCGAGCCGCCCCAGCTCCGGCACCACCGCCCGCCCGAGGATGAGCGGCATGGAGACCTTGAGCTCTCCCTCGGCCACCTTCCGCGCCTGGGCGACGAGCTCGCGCCCGGCCTGCAGGCGCGTGACGGCCTCGCGGCAGTGCTCGAGGAAGGCGGCGCCCTCGGGGGTGAGGGACACGTGGCGCGAGGTGCGGTGGAGCAAGGTGACGCCCAGCTCCGCCTCGAGCCGCGCCACCGCCTTGCTCACGGCGGCCGTCGTCACTCCGAGGTGGGCCGCGGCCTTGCGGAAGCTGCGCTCCTCGGCGGTGTGGAAGAAGGGGAGCACTCCGGTGAAGAGGTCCATGCCCGCATTGTTAACCCAGGGTTGACGGAATGTTGAGCAAACCCGGGATTCTCAACCACGTGCCTCCCCGGTAGTTTCCGCCTCGCACTGATTCACGAAGGAGCTTGCACATGAAGATCGGCATTCTCGGTACTGGCATGGTGGGTTCGGCCCTTGGCAACAAGCTGGTGTCGCTGGGACACGAGGTGAAGATGGGCTCGCGCACGGCGAACAACGAGAAGGCGGTGGCCTGGGTCAAGGGCGCGGGCGCCAAGGCCTCGCAGGGCACGTTCGCGGACGCCGCGGGCTTTGGCGAGCTGATCCTCAACGCCACCAGCGGCCACGGCTCGCTGGAGGCGCTGAAGGCCGCGGGCGCGAACCTGAAGGGGAAGATCGTCATCGACATCTCCAACCCGCTGGACTTCTCCAAGGGCATGCCGCCCACGCTGTTCGCGGGCAACACGGACTCGCTGGGCGAGCTGGCGCAGGCCGCCCTCCCCGAGGCCAAGATCGTCAAGACGCTCAACACCGTGACGGCGTCCATCATGGTGGAGCCGGGCAAGATTGGCGGTGGCGATCACACCCTCTTCGTCTGCGGCAACGACGCGGCCGCCAAGGCCACGGTGGGCGAGTTCCTCAAGACGCAGTTCGGCTGGAAGAACATCCTGGACCTGGGCGACATCACCCAGTCGCGCGGCACCGAGTCCTTCCTGCCGCTGTGGCTCCGGATGTGGGGCGCGCTGAAGACGCCCGAGTTCAACATCAAGATCGTTCGCTGAACCGTAGGCGGGGAGCTCGCCGGGCCGGACATCCCCTGCGGCCTGGCGTGCTCCTGGACTGAAGCAGCGGTACACCGGAGGGCGGCACTCATGGCGACGGCAGTGTCTGGCAAGACGTTCGTGGTGACGGGCGCGACCGGCTCGGTGGGCAAGGCCGCGGCGACGGAGCTGGCACGCCTTGGGACGGTGGTGCTCGTGGCGCGAGACAAGGCGCGGGGCGAGCAGGCCGTGGCCGAGGTGCGGCGCGCGAGCGGCAACGAGGCGGTGGAGCTGGCGCTGGCCGACTTCGAGAGCCTCTCCTCCGTGCGCGCGCTCAGCGAGGAGCTGCGGCGCCGGCACCCGAAGATCGACGTGCTGGTGAACAACGCCGCCATTGTGAAGCGCGAGCGCTCCGTCACGAAGGACGGCTTCGAGACGATGTTCGCGGTGAACCACCTGGCGCCGTTCCTGCTGACGCGGTTGCTGTTACCGGCCCTGGAGGCCGCCGCGCCGGGGCGGGTCATCACGGTGTCGGCGCCGTCCGACGTGGCGCTCGACTTCGGAGACTTGCAGAGCGAGAAGGCCTTCAGCTGGTTCCGGGTGTTCGGGGCCTCGAAGATGTGCAACCTGCTGTTCAGCTTCGAGCTGGCGCGGCGGGTGGATCCCAGCAAGGTCATCTCGCACGTGGTGCATCCCGGGCTGGTGAAGTCCTCGCTCTTGAAGGAGGCGCCGGGGTTGCTGAACTTCCTGGTGCAGCTGGTCTCGGGCAAGCCGGACTCGGCGGCGAAGGGAATCGCCTGGCTGGCCACCGCGCCCGAGGGGGCGAAGGAGTCGGGGAAGTTCTGGAAGGGGCAGAAGCACATCAAGGCCGCGCCCTACTCCCAGGTTCCAGGGAACATGGAGCGGCTGTGGACCGAGAGCGCGCGCCTCGTGGGCGTTTGAGCTCCCGGGCCCGCTACTTCCTTGCTCCCATCGCTCCCCCTTGTATCGTTGAGACACCAACGTTTTGGGCGTAGGTTGTCTCACTCCAACATGCCCGCGGGTGGGGGCCGCTCCCCGGGGCGGAGGACCCTCCCTAGGTTTCTGTCGGGGGGGTCATGTCAGGCAGCGGCAGCGCGGCACAGATGAAGCGTTTCACGGAAGCCCCGTGGAAGGTTCGCGCGTGGCGGGAGCTGGAGGCCGCGCGAGCGCGGACCCTGGCCATGCTCCACGGGCTGCCGGAAGCGGAGCTGCTGCGTCAGCACTCGCCGCTCATGTCCCCGCTCGTCTGGGATGTGGCGCATGTGGCCAACTACGAGGAGCAGTGGCTGCTGCGCGCGCTCGGGGGCCCGGCCTTCACGGATCCGGCCTTCGATGCCATCTACGATGCCTTTCGCCATCCACGCCGCACCCGCTCGGAGCTCCCGCTGCTGTTCCCGGCGGAGGCCTTCGCCTATGCCACGCGCGTGCGCCAGGCCGTGCGCGAGCACCTGGACACGCTGCCGGAGGACTCGCCCGAGCCCCTGCTGAAGGACGGCTTCGTGTTCGGCATGGTGGCCCAGCACGAGCAGCAGCACGCGGAGACGCTGGCCGCCACGCTGCAGCTGATGACGACGTGGGAGTACCGCCCGGCCGCGCGAGAGCGCCCGCGCCCCGGCGCCGTGCCCCAGCACGAGGTGCTCATCCCCGGAGGCCCGGTGCGCCTGGGCAGCGACGGCGCGTGGGCCTACGACAACGAGCGCCCCGCGCACACGGTGGACGTGCCCGCGTTCCTGCTGGATGCGCACCCTGTCACCAACGGGGACTACCTGGTGTTCGTGGAGTCGGGCGGCTACGAGGAGCCGCGCTGGTGGCAGCCGAAGGGCTGGGAGTTCATCCAGGCCGAGCGCATCCGCCACCCGCTCTTCTGGCTGCCGCAGGGCCAGCACGTGTGGCTGCGCCGGCGCTTCGGCTGGGTGGAGCCTCTGCCCAAGGACGAGCCCGTGCAGCACGTGTGCTGGTACGAGGCGGACGCGTACGCGCGCTGGGCCGGCAAGCGCCTGCCCACCGAGGCCGAGTGGGAGAAGGCCGCGCAGGGCAGTGATGGGACGGCGCGCGCTCACCCCTGGGGCGATGCGCCCTCCACGCCCGAGCATGCCAACCTGGGGGGTGACACGTGGGGCCCCTCTCCTGTAGGGTCCTCCCTCCAGGGGCGCAGCGCCGACGGAGTGTGGGGGCTGCTCGGGGACGTGTGGGAATGGACGGCCAGCGACTTCACGGGCTACGCGGGCTTCCGAGCCTTCCCGTACCGCGAATACTCCGAGGTCTTCTTCGGCTCCGAGTACCGGGTGCTGCGCGGCGGCGCGTGGGCGAGCGCTCCCGTGGCGGTGCGTAACAGCTTCCGCAACTGGGACTACCCCATCCGCCGGCAGATCTTCGCCGGCTTCCGCTGTGCCAGGGACGTGGCGTGAGGAGGCTCGGAATGGAAATGGGCATGGGCATGATGACAGGCCTGGAGCACGCACGGTCCATCACGGTGGATGTTCATGTGCGGCCGGGAGACGCCCGGCTCGCGTTGCGCGAGGAGGCGCTGCGCGGGCTCTGTGGCCACCCGAAGGAGCTGTCACCCAAGTGGCTCTATGATCAGCGTGGCAGCCAGCTCTTCGACGACATCACCCGGCTGCCCGAGTACTACCCCACTCGGCGCGAGCGGGAGATCCTCCAGGCCCGCGCGGCGGAGATCGCCCGGCTCAGCGGCGCGGACACGCTGATCGAGCTCGGCAGCGGCACCAGCGAGAAGACGCGCCTGCTGCTGGACGCCTTCCAGGAGGAAGGGCTGCGGCGCTTCGTGCCCTTCGACGTGAGCGAGGGCTTCCTGCGCGGCGCCGCGGTGAGGCTCGCGCACGAGTACCCCCGGCTGCAGGTGCACGCGGTGGTGGGAGACTTCGAGCGTCACCTGGGGTGCCTGCCTCGCGGGGGGCGGCGGCTGGTGGCGTTCCTCGGAGGCACCATCGGCAACTTCAAGCCGGCGCAGCGCGCGCGCTTCTTCCGCGAAGTGGCCGAGGGGCTGGCCCCGGGAGACGGGCTCCTGCTGGGCACGGATCTGATCAAGGACCGCGAGCGCCTGTTCGCCGCCTACAACGACAGCGCGGGGGTGACGGCCGAGTTCAACCGCAACGTGCTGCGCGTGCTCAACCGCGAGCTGGACGCCGACTTTGAGCTGGAGGCCTTCGAGCACCTGGCGCCCTTCGACGAGGCGAACGGCTGGATTGAGATGTGGCTCATCTCCCGGCGGGCGCAGCAGGTGCAGCTGCGCGCGCTCGAGCGCACCGCCCACTTCGAGCAGGGCGAGGTGCTGCGCACCGAGGTGAGCTGCAAGTTCCACCCGGAGCAGGTGGAGGCGGAGCTGGCCGAGGCGGGGCTGCACCTGTCGGCCTGGTGGACGGACGCCGCGGGAGACTTCGCGCTCTCGCTGTCCTTCAAGGACTGAAGACGCTGCCGGGGCGGCGCTCCGCTGTCTCGGGAGCCGCGGGCCGAGGAGACACGCTCCCCGGCAACGAGCCCCCCTCGCCTCCTGGACTCACTGCATGCTTCCGGCGCTTAGCGGCGGCGGCGCGGGGAATCGCGGCGCACGGGCACGGGCTGCGGGCGGGCCCGCGCTCCCGCGAGCGTCACCGCCGTGAGCAGCCCCAGAAGGAGGACCCCGACGACACTGACGGCGGGGGCGAGCAAGTCGGGGAGAGCCATTGCTTTCACTCCTTCTTGAAGCGGGGGCACCGGGGCAGTGCCCTGCACGGAGGGTCCAACGTGTGGACGTAAGGCATAGGTTATGAATTCGTTTCGAAAACGTGAAGCCCCACTGTGTGTGGGGAGTGCAAGTAGGACACCGGCGGCGGGTGTGCGGTTCCGCGGGACACCCCGCTGATCACTTCCCGGGGGGTTGGAGCTGGATGTCCCGGCAGGCCTCGGTGGCCAGGCGCACATCCTCGGCATTGGCGCCGGGCAGCGTGGCACAGAGGAACAGATCATCCCCCACCCGCCGAGCCCCCAGCATCGCCGGGCCCTCGGGCCCCAGCCCCCCATCCTCCTGCTTGGGAGCCAGGGTGATGCGCACCAGGGCCACCTGCTCGTCGCCTTCCTCTTGATCCAGGGACACCTGGAAGCCGGAGAACTGCTGGCGGATGGAGCTGGCGAGCGCAGCGACCGAGGGCATCTTCTCTCCCTCGCCTCGGCGTAAGTCCACCCGCAGCACCGGCTGGCCTGGAGGCCCCGCCTGGAAGCTGCCGTCCGCCGCCACGAGCGCCGACCAGCCTTGAGGCAGCGGCACCTTCACTCCCGCGCGGAGAGGAGCCGAACGTTCAGAAGTCCCCACGGAGGCTCCGCTCCCGGACGAGGGAGCAGGCGCCTCCTTCTTCTTCGAGCACCCGGCGGCCAGCGCGGCGAACGCCAGCACGGCCGCCAGGAGCGCCTTGTGGGGCAGGCGCGTCACTACTTCTTGTCACCACCCGGCGGGGGCGCCGCCCTGCCGCCCTCCACCATCTTGCAGGTGCCGTCGTAGGCGGCCCCTCGCTCGATGGTGAGCGCCGGCGTGGTGAGATCCCCCTTCACGCGGCCCGGCTGCTTGAGCTCGATGATCTGAGCCGCCGTCACGTTCCCCACCACCGTCCCATGAATGATGACGGTGCCGGCATTGATGGTGGCCTCCACCCGGGCACCATCGCCAATGACGATGGTGTCCTTGGTGGCGATCTCCCCGTTGAACTTGCCGTCGATGCGAACCTGCCCTTCGAAGGTGAGCTTTCCGGAAAATTCGCTCCCCTTGCCGAGCAGCGTGTGAATGTCGCCTGGGCGCGTCGACACGAAATCCTCCTCCCGCTTGAACAATGGCTTACTGGTAGTGCTGCCAGGTGCTTCGTCCTTTTTCCCGCCGAGGAGCGCCACGCGCTACTCCTTCCTGAGAAGCTTCAAGAGACGGTCGAGGTCATCGTACGAGAAGAAGTCCACTTCCAAAGTTCCTTTACCAGGGGACCTCTCCGACAGACGTACTTTTGTTCCCAATCGACGCTGAAGCTCCTCGATGAGGGCCTTCACCTGGGGGCTCTGCTTGGGCGGCCGGCCCCCATCCTTCTTATGCGTGCGCTTCTGCTGCACCAGCTTCTCGGTGTCGCGCACGGACAGCTTCTGCTCGGCCACCTGCACCGCCAGGGCCTGCATCTCCGGCAGCCGCGGCACCCCGAGCAGCGCTCGCGCATGGCCCATGCTCAGCGAGCCATCCGCCACCAACGCCTTCACATCGTCCGGCAGCGCCAGCAGCCGCAGGGCGTTGGCCACCGTGGAGCGCTCCTTGCCCACGCGCTGGCTGATCTGCTCCTGGGTGAGCTTGAACTCCTCGACGAGCCGCTGGTAGCCCTCGGCCTCCTCGATAGGGTTGAGGTCCGCGCGCTGGAGGTTCTCCACCAGCGCCAGCTCGAAGGCCTGGGCCTCCGTCACCTCACGCACCAGCGCGGGCACTTCCTTCAGCCCGGCGGCCTGGGCCGCGCGCCAGCGACGCTCGCCGGCGATGAGCTTGTAGGCGTTGCCCTCCTTGCGCACGAGCACCGGCTGGAGCACGCCCTGCGCCTTGATGGACGCGGTGAGCTCGGCCAGCTTCGCCTCGTCGAAGTAGCGGCGCGGCTGCTCATTGTCCCGGCGGATGGACTCGATGGGCAGCTTGAGCACGCCGTTGTTCTTCGCCGGCGGCGGCTCGGCCACCGCGTTGGCGGCGGGCGTGGGGGCCGCCTGGGGAATCAGGGCAGAGAGGCCTCGGCCCAGCGCCCGCTTCTGTTTGTCACCAGCATTCGCGTTCAACACGTCACCATCTCCAAGAAGGCGGAGGCTCGTCGGGGTGGGCCAGCGAATCAAGCAACCTTGCGAGCAGGCGGCTTCCTACCCTCGCGGTTCATGATCTCCCGGCCCAGGGCGAGGTAGCTCTCGCAGCCCTTGGACTTGATGTCATAGAGGATGATGGGCTTGCCGAACGAGGGGCACTCGGCCAGGCGCACGTTGCGCGGCACCACCACGCCGAACACCTGGTCCTTGAAGTAGCCGCGCACCTCCTCCACCACCTGGTTGGCGATGTTGGCGCGCCCGTCGAACATGGTGAGGAGGATGCCCTCCATCTTCAGCGCCTTGTTGAGCTCCTGGCGCACCAGGTCCACGGTGTGCGTGAGCTGGGACAGGCCCTCGAGCGCGTAGTACTCGCACTGCAGGGGGATGAGGACGGAGTCGGCCGCCACCAGCGAGTTGAGCGTGAGCAGGCCCAGCGACGGCGGGCAGTCGATGAGGATGTAGTCGAACTCCTTGGCCAGCGGGCGCAGCGCCTCGCGCAGGCGGAACTCGCGGCGGTCCTGGTTGACCAGCTCGACCTCGGCGCCGGTGAGGTCCGGCGTGGCGGGGATGACCTTGAGGTAGCGCAGCTCGGTGTCGTGGATGAGCTCCTTCATGGGGCGGCCCTCGAGCAGCGCCTCATAGATGGTGCCCTGGAGCGCGTCGCGCTTGAGGCCCAGGCCGCTGCCGGCGTTGCCTTGGGGATCCATGTCGACCAGGAGCGTGCGGCGCTCAGCCGAGGCGAGGCTGGCGGCGAGGTTGATGGCGGTGGTGGTCTTTCCGACGCCGCCCTTCTGGTTGGAGATGCAGATGATTCGACCCACGTGGCCCATCCTCATTCGGTGTGCTGGGAGTGTCGCCCGGTGCACGAAAGTGCGGCGCATTGAGCCACCAAAAGGGCCTCCAATCCAGTGGCATTTCGAGCCTGCTCCCTCCCCTTCTCAGGTGCCTCGGAGGGGGGTTGGAGCGGGCGCTGGGGGTACGTTCCACGTGGAACACGGCGGGCTTGGGAGTCTCCATGTTCCACGTGGAACACGGCCACGGCGGGTTCAGAGGTTCCACGTGGAACACGGCCGCGGAGGGTCCAGAGGTTCCACTGCCCTTGTTCCGGGCCCCCGCGCCGACAGAGAATGGAGGACTCGCACGCAGTGGGAGGCCACTCGCTCGATGTCATCCGGATCCAGAAGAACTTTGATGACGGGGCCTGTTCTCTCTCAGGGCAGCTGCCCCGGTTGCGGCCGGGACGCCGGAGGCGAGCGCTGCATCCACTGTGGCGTCGCGGTCCGAGTCGGCTCGTATCGCGTGCGCCAGGTGCTCGGGCAGCGCGGCGCGGCTCGCACCTATCTCGCCGATGAGACGGATGGGCTCATCGTCCTCAAGGAGTTGTCATTCTCTTCCGAGCCGGCCCAGGCCACCCTCCAGGCCTTCCACCAGGAAGCGCGGCAGCTCCAGAACCTCACCCACCCGCGCATCCCTCGCTACCTGGACATGCTGCAGCTCGGCCTCGGCGCCGAGACCCGCCTCTACCTGGCCCAGGAGTTCATCGAAGGCACTCCGCTGGAGACCGAGCTGGCCAGCCGCCACTCCACCGAGCTCGAGGCGCGGGAGCTGGCTCGGCAAGTGCTCGACCTCCTCCGCTACCTGCAGAGCCGCTCGCCCCAGGTGTTCCATGGCGACCTCAAGCCCGCCAACTTGATCCGCCGCCCGGATGGCGCCCTCTTCCTCGTCGACTTCGGCGCTGGCTGGGTGCGCGGCCGCGCCAGCCCCGAGGCCTCGCACTACACGCCCCCGGAGCAGACCGGTGGCGAGCTGGATGCCACCACGGATCTGTTCGCGCTGGGCGTGACGCTCGTGGAAGCGCTCTCCTGGACGTCGGAGGAGAAACCGCGCCACGCGAGGCCGGAGCAGCTCGTCTCGCGGGTGGATGTCACGGTGGAGTTCCGCCAGTTCCTCGCGCGGCTGACGGCGGGGGATGCGGCGCTCCGCTTCGGCTCGGCGGACGAGGCGCTGCGGGAGTTGGATGCTCCGGCGAGTCCTCCGGCACCACCGCTCCGGCGCCGCCTGGCACCGGTGGCGCTGGGCACGGGCGCCGCGCTGTTCATCTTCGGCGCGGGGATGATTACCGGCCGCGCCACCGCCCCACACCCCGTCTTCCTGGCGGACGCCGAGGACCTCCCGCCCCGCGCCATCCCTGTCCCCTGCTCCAACGTCGAACCGGCCCCGAAGGCCTCCACGTCGGCGTCCGACTCGAGGCGGAGCGCGTACCCGCCTCCAGCCCCAGCCGCGAACGACACGATGAACACCGTGGGGGCGGCGCGGCTCGGGACGAAGGAAGAGTGGGCCCCTCAGCACAAGCCCCTCGACTGCGACTACGCGAAGAATGGAATCGCGAGCGCCTCGGGTTCCTTGGAGACCGAGCCCCAGGCCGCGTTCGACCATGATCCGCGCACCGCCTGGTGGAGCACCCAGACAGAGGGCGCGTGGCTCCAGGTGGACCTGGGGCGCAACCGTCTCCTGGATGCCCTGGTGCTGGACTGGGGCTGGGACACACGCTTCGGCGAGAGCTCGCAGAGCACCGTGATGACGAGCGTGGATGGCTCGCACTGGAGCTACCTGCACGCGATGACCAATACGCCCAAGGACAACGACATCCCTCGGCGAGTGTGGTTCCCCCAGCGCGTGGCCCGCTATGTGCGGTTGAACGGCACCGGGTGGCACGGAGGCTGGGCGGACGTCCGCTCGTTCGAGCTCTACGGTCCCGACTGCCCGCTCCAGCCGAAAGAGCTGCACCCGCGCGCCTCGGATCCCGAAACGATTGACTACTGAAGCCCCGGGCCCGGCGAGGCGCTGAAAACTGGCCCTCTCATGAACGCCTCCTACACTGTGCGCCTCGCTCGATCCGCGCGAGGAGCCGGGAGGCGTGCCATGCACTCGCACAGAGGTTGGAAGGGCAGGGGGCTGTTGGCGGCGCTGGGGATGGTGGTGGGCGGATGCAGTCAGCAGCCCGCCGAGCCCGCGGCGCGCCCCGCCTCTCCGCACGAGAGCGTGTCCGAGCCCCAGGCCGGCCCGCGCATCACCAGCACCTTCCAGTCCGAGCTGCGCCTGTTCGCCGGCAGCCGCGTCACCTTCCGAGTGGTGGCCAATGATCCGCAGGCGCGAGCGCTCACCCTCACCTGGGCGGCGAACACGGGCACGTTGGGAGCACCGGTGTCCGAGGCCACGCAGAGCGAGGTGGAGTGGACGCCGCCGCCCTGCGTGCTGACAGGCACCACGCCATCCATCACCGCCACGGTGACGAACGCGCTGGGGCTGTCGGACTCGGCCACGTTCACGCTCACGGGCGCGACGACGTGTCTGGCGGGAGGCGAGCTGCCGCGGAGTCCGCGGATCTTCTCGCTCCAGTCGGAGTCCGTGGCGTGGAGCTCACGCTGAGCCCCGAGCCACCGCGCCGTCCTTCGTCACCTATATAAGGATAAGGACTCGCGCCGCGGGCTGATCAGGCCTGGGAGAAGACGGCGAGCTGCCGCTCGGCGCCGGAGAACGGCAGCCGGTACTGACGCGAGGAGACCAGGCGCAGGGCGCGCTCGGAGGCGCGGGCCTGCAGCTCCGCCTCGGGCTGCGCCTTGCCCAGCATCGCCACCACGCGGCCTCCGGGCAGCACGTACGCGGGCGCGAGGTTCAGCCAGTCCGGCAGGTCCATGAACGCGCGGGCGATGAGCACCTCGGCGCGGGGAATGCCTTCGGCCTCGGGCTTGCCCTCGGCGCGAGCGTGGAGCCCTCTCGCATCCTTCAGCCCGAGCGCGGCGATGGCGGCCTTGAGGAAGCCCACCTTCTTGCCCACCGCATCCACGAGCGTCACCGTCATCGCCGGGCGCGCCAGCTTGAGCGGCAGACCCGGGAAGCCAGCCCCGGCGCCGAGATCCAAAAGGGAGGCGGCACCCTCCACCTCGGGCAGCACCGCCAGCGAGTCCAGGAAGTGCTTTTCGAGCACCTCTTCAGGGGCGGTGATGGCGGTGAGATTCACCTTGGCATTCCACTTGATCAGCTCACTCATGAGGCGAAGGAGCTTTGGCGGGACGTCCTCACTCAGTCCTACCCCCAGCGCCTGGCACCCCTGTTGGAGCTGATCAACGAAGCGGGTGTTATCCACAGATCCTCCACATCCCCCCTCCCCGCAAGTAGCTGATTTCGTTGATCGCCTCAGGAAACGGTGGGTTATCCACACGTTTCCCACAGGCGGCCTGCGCTCATGTCCACAGATTCACAGTCGAGAGCCGCGCCTGGAAGCGCACTGGGACATACCAACTTGACAGGGTGGGAGAGGTTGATCCGACTGGATGAGTCTGCTCTCCGGCCGGGTGGGGGGCGACCATGTACCTGAAGCGCGCCCGGCTGCCTATGGGATTCTGGCGGGTTGATCCGGAATTCGGGGGGCAGCGACATACACCGAGCAGCCGCCCGGATCCAAGCCCCCTGATGATCAGTTCTTCCGTTCCTTCTTCAACGCCACCAGCAGCAGGGACAGCGCGGCCTGCGTCAGTCCCGGGATGCGCCGGGCCTGGCCCACCGTGCCCGGCCGGTGCGCCGTGAACTTCTCCACCGCCTCCGCCGACAGGCCGCGCACCTCGTTGAACCGGAAGCCCGCGGGGATCCTCCACCCATCCCACGCCTCCGCCTCGCGAGCCGCCGCGCGCTCGGCCTGGGCGATGTAGCCCTCGTACTTCACCTCCACCTCCACCTCCTCGGCCACCTCGGGCGGCACCCGCGGCCACTCGAGCGCCTCGGCCGCCAGCGCCGCGTAGCTCACCTCGGGCCGCTTCAGCTTCATCGCCAGCCCCGTGCGCTTCAGCCTCGCCACCTCTTCCGCCACCGCTCGCCCTCGGGCCTCCGCCCGCTCGAGCGCCTCGCGCGGCAGCAGCCCCACCCGGTGCCCGTGCCGCGCCAGCCGCAGCTCCGCGTTGCCCTCGCGCAGCTTGAGCCGGTGCTCCGAGCGGCTGGTGAACATCCGGAAGGGCTCGTCCACGCCCTTGGTGATCAGCTCGTCCACCAGCACCGCCCCGTGCGCCTCCTCCCGGCCGAGCAACAGCGGCGGCTCGCCCTTCACCTGCAGCCCCGCGTTGATGCCCGCGTACAGCCCCTGGAACGCCGCCTCCTCGTAGCCGGACGTGCCGTTGAGCTGCCCCGCGAAGTACAGGCCTCGCACCGCCTTGGTCTCCAGCGTCGAGGTGAGCTGCGTGGGCGGCGCGTAGTCGTACTCCACCGCGTAGCCGAAGCGGACCACCTCCACGTGCTCCAGGCCGGGGATGGTGCGCAGGAACTCGAGCTGCACGTCCGCGGGCATGCTCGTGGACAGGCCCGCCGGGTACACCAGCGGCGAGTCCGGCCCCTCGGGCTCCAGGAACACCTGGTGACGCTCGCGCTCGGCGAAGCGCACCACCTTGTCCTCCAGCGAGGGGCAGTAGCGAGGCCCTCGGCCGACAATGTCTCCCTGGAACAGCGGCGAGCGGTGGAGGTTGGCTCGCAGCAGCCGGTGCGTCTCCAGCGTGGTGTGCGTGATTCCGCAGGTGACTGGCGGCTGGAGCGGAGTGGGCTCGGCCCCGGCCAGCATCCGCCGCGTGCGCCACGAGAAGAAGCGCGGCGGCAGGTCTCCCGGCTGAGGCTCCACCGCGTCCCAGTCGATCGAGTCCCGCTTCAGCCGCGCGGGCGTGCCCGTCTTGAAGCGGCCGAGCGAGAAGCCCAGCGAGCGCAGAGACTCGGAGAGCCCTCGCGCGGCCTCGTCGCCGAGTCGGCCGCCCACCTCCTTCTTCTCGCCCACGTGCATGAGGGCCTGGAGGAAGGTGCCGGTGGTGAGCAGCACCGCTCGCGCCTGCACCTGGGTGCCATCCCCGAGCACCACGCCCGCCACCTGGCCGCCCTCGGCGACAACCGTGGAGACCTCGGCCTCGTGCACGGTGAGGTTCGGCTGGGAGAACAGGACGGACTGCACGGTACGTGCGTAGCCATCCCTGTCACACAGCACGCGCGTGGCCTGGACCGCGGGGCCCTTCGAGGCGTTGAGCGTCTTGAAGTGCGTGCCGGCGCGGTCCGCGGCGTGGCCCATCTCCCCGCCGAGCGCATCGAGCTCTCGGACGAGGTGCCCCTTGGCGGTGCCTCCGACGGCGGGGTTGCAGCTCATGACGGCGGCTCGGTCCCGCTTGAGGGTGAGCCCCAGGGTCTCCAGGCCCATGCGAGCGCACGCGAGCGCGGCCTCGCAGCCCGCGTGGCCCAGGCCCACGACGATGACGTCATACCGGTGCTTCATGGTCGAACTTCCCTCGCGCTCCAGGAGAGGGACGGGTGCGCTGTGGCGCCCCGAGCCCTACCACGACCGACGCCTGGCTGCCGCGTTCTCGACCCAAGCCGTCCCCCGGGAAGCGAGGAGGCGGGCGTGTCCTCGAGTCTCCAGCCGCCGGTAACCGGCTGAACGTCCGGTGGATCAAGTGCCCGCCAGCGAACGCGGGGCCTTGTCCCGTGCCTGGGCGCTCCCCATCTCCTAGGAGGGTTGGAGGGGGAGGGGGGCTCATCCTGCGCGACGCGCAAGGGAGCGGGGCCGGAGTCGATCGCCACGAACCTGTCTGACTGTCAGACAGGTTTGTGGCATGCGCCGCCGACAGGGCGACCCAGCGGCTCAGGAGGAGAACCACACCCGTTGGAGGGTGGGGAAGGGCGTGATGGAGACAAGTGCCGAGACGGCGGCTTCGCCAGGGGTCCGCATGGAAGAGGAGCGGGCGAAGCTCATCGTGGTGAAGCCCGAGCCCTTCAACGCGGAGACGCCGCCGGAAGCGCTGGCCCAGGCCCAGACTCCGACGGCCTCCTTCTATGTGCGCAGCAATCACTCGGAGCCGGAGCTGCCGTCCGCCACGCACCGAGTCGCGGTGGAAGGAGCGGTGGAGGCGCCATTCACCCTGGAGCTGGCGGAGCTGGCTCGCGGGCCGCTGCGCTCGCTGACGGTGACGCTGGAGTGCGCGGGGAACGGGCGGACGTCCATGTCCCCCCTGCCCGAGGGCGAGCCCTGGATGCAGGGTGCGCTGGGCACGGCAATCTGGAAGGGAGTCCCCCTGGCCGAGGTGCTCACCCGCGTCCGGTTGCGCCCGGAAGTGGTGGAGGTGCTGGTGGAAGGAGCAGACGGGCAGGGGAGCAAGCGCTTCGCCCGCTCCCTTCCGGTGAGCAAGGCGCTGCATCCGGACACCTTGCTGGCGCTGGAGATGAACGGGGCGCCCCTGACGCGCGCTCACGGGGCGCCGGTGCGGCTGATCGTCCCCGGCTGGTACGGCATGGCGAGCGTGAAGTGGGTGAACCGCATCGAGGCCCTCACGCGGCCCTTCGAGGGCTACTACCAGCGCGAGCGCTACGTCTATGACTCGCGCGATGGCCGGGCCCCCGAGCCCGTCACGCGCATGCGGGTCAAATCGCAGATCAGCTCGCCCGCGGAAGGCGAGCGGGTGGCCCCAGGCCGGGTGGTGGTGCAAGGCATGGCCTGGAGCGGCGAGCGGCGGGTGGTGCAAGTAGAGGTGGCCGTGGACGGCGGCGAGAGCTGGCAACCGGCCACGCTGCTGGAGACGCCGAGGCCCTCGGCCTGGGTGCGCTGGGCCTTCACATGGGAGGACGCGGCGCCGGGCCGGCACACGCTGCGAGCCCGCGCCACGGACGAGGCCGGAGAGACTCAGCCCGAGCTCGCGCCGTGGAACCGGCTGGGCTACGGCAACAACGCGGTGCAGGTGCGAGTGGTGGACGTGGGCTGAACCGAGGCCCGCGCTACATCAGACACTCCATCACATCCACGAAGCTGCGAGTGCCACGCGTGCAGTCCCCCTCGCGGGCCGGGGAGGGCTCGCGCCGGGCCTTGCGCACCGCGGGAGTGCAGGCCTCGGCATCGGCGAGCGCCACCGGCAGCGAGGCGTTCGCGCCAGGAAGAGGAGAGTCCACTTCCCACACAGGAACGATGGAAGCCCGGTGAGCGCCGTCGGCGTCCGCGCGAGCCGTCGGATCAGCGCAAGCGGTAGGCGAGGAGCACACCTCATCCTCGGGAAGACACCCCGGAATGGGAGCGGCGCAGCCGAGAACGGGAAGAGTGGACCTCATGGGAACTCCTTGTGGTGATGGCCAAGGAGTAAGGCTTCGGTCTGACACGGGAAGTGGTGGGAGCGCCGCGTGCGTCATCTGTCGGGCAGAGACGTGGGGCAGTGGACGTTCTCGGGGCAGCGCCCCTCGGCCTTGGAGATGCAGGCGCCGCAGCACTCCATCTCGTCGGGGCCGCAGCGGGAGCAGCGCCCACAGTCGATCACGCCGCCGCACCCATCGCTCACCTGGCCGCAGCGTTTGCCACCCGACGAACAGGTGAGAGGCTGGCACACGCAGCGCCCATTCACGCACTGATCATTCGGGCCGCACGAGGCGCAGGTGGAAGCACCGGCATCCGGCTGGCTCGCTGGCCGAGCAGGCCTCTCCGTGGAGTCCTGGGGCACGGGCTTCAGGGCTTCGTTCCGCCCCGAAGAGCAGGAGACGAGCACCACCGCGCTCACCATCGCCAGCACGCACCCTCTCAGGTTCCAGTTCACCATCCACTCCAGGCAGGGCCCATCCCAGACCCGTTAGAGGCACAGGCGGGCAATCATCCGGGCCGCCGCTCTCTCATCTACCGCATTCCCCTCCGGCCCGACTCTGTGTCACCGTCTGCCCGCGCGGCGGTTGATAGCCGCCCCCGCCCTGGAGAGTACCCCGCTCTCAAGGAGGATCCGGCTCTTGATGCAGCAACTCGGCAAGTATCAGTTGATCCGGCAGCTCGCCACCGGAGGCATGGCCGAGGTGTTCCTCGCCAAGGCCGCGGGCCCCATGGGCTTCGAGAAGCACCTGGTGCTCAAGCGCGTCCTGCCCCACCTGGCCCTGGACCCGTCCTTCGTCCAGATGTTCCTGGGCGAGGCCAAGCTCGCCGCCCAGCTCAACCACCCGAACATCGTCCAGATCTTCGACTTCGGCGAGAGCGCCGGCGCCTATTACCTGGCCATGGAGTTCATCGACGGGCCGAGCCTGCGAAAGCTCCTCGATGACTCGCTGAAGCTCGGGGGGCCGCTGCCTCCGGCCATTGCCGCGCGCCTCATCTCGGCGGCGTGCGAGGGGCTGGCCTTCGCGCACGACTTCAAGGATCCGGCCACGGGCAGGCCGCTGGACATCGTCCACCGAGACATCAGCCCGGACAACATCCTGGTGTCACGCCAGGGCGCGGTAAAAGTAGTGGACTTCGGCATCGCCAAGGCCGCCGACCAGCAGCACCGGACGCAGACGGGAATCATCAAGGGCAAGCTGGCGTACATGCCGCCCGAGCAGATCCGCAACGATCAGATGGATCGGCAGGCGGACGTGTACGCGCTGGGGGTCGTCTTCTACGAACTGCTCACGGGGCAACGGCCGTTCAACGCGGACACGGACGTGAGCCTGATGCACACCATCCTCTTCGATCCGCCGAAGCCCGCCGCGCGACTCCGGCCGGAGCTGCCCGAGCCCGTGCTGCACATCCTCGAGCGTGCGACCGCCAAGGACCGCCACCAGCGCTACCCGGACTGCCTGGCCTTCCAGGCCGCGCTGGAGGAGTACCTCCTGTCCACGGGTAAGTCCGTGACGACGGGGCACCTGGCCCAGTTCATCGCGCAGGTCTCGCCGCCAGCGCAGGATGCGCCGTTCCTGCCCCTGCCCCTGCCCACAACCCCCGGGCCGCTCACGGACACGGCGCTGCGGCCCGCGCCGAGCCAGCCCGAGGAGCTGCCCGGGCGCCCGTTGATCACCGACACGTTGATCCGGTCCGTCCCGAGTGAGTCCCCACTGCCCGCCGGTGTGGATGCGTTTCCCGCCCAGCCGGTGACAGCGCCGCCCCCGGATCCTCTCCCGCGGGCTACCTTGCCTGCCGCTGAGGACACCCTCCTGGTCCCCGCGGTAGCAGCGCCCGCGGCTCGCTCTCCCTCACGGATGTCGGGGCCGCTGCGTGCGGCCATCGCTGGCGCGGTGCTGCTCGTCGCGGGCGGCGGCTATCTGCTCTCGCAGCGCTCTGGCCCGCCGCAGCCTGGGCCCGCGCCCGCACCGGTCGCTCCCGCCACCGGCCCCGCTCGCTCAGGAGATGCCACTCCCACGCCAGCAGAGGCACCCGCCACTCCCCAGACCGGTCCGGAGGCCGCTGCCCCAGCAACCCCGCCCGCCACGGAGGAGGCCCGGGCCGATCAGCTCGAGACGACAGGCACCATCGAGATCGAGGTCCGGCCCTCGGCGATCATCTACCTTCAAGGAAAGAGGCTTGGGCAGGCGACGCCGCTGGCGAGCGTGAACATCAACCCGGGCGTCTACACCCTGAAGTTCGTCAACAAGAAGCTGCGAAAGGTCGTGGAGAAGCCCATCGAAGTGAAGGCGGGACGCACCGCCTTCGTGCTCGTGGATCTGCTGCACGACGAGGAGGCCCAGAAGCCCTGAGCCTCCTCTGGCGCCGCTTCGCTACGGAGCCGCGGTGGCGGGTACCGGGGCCTTCTCCTTCTTCGTCACCCCAGCGAAGTCTCCCGCCTTCACCACGGTGAGCTTCTTCGCATCCACGTGCCGCACGAGCGCCTGGCGCACGTCCTCGCTCGTCAGCTTCGCCATGCGCTGCTCGAGCGCCGCGTCGAAGTCGAGCGTCCGCCCCAGGAACAGGTAGTTGGCCAGCTGCCGCGCCAGCCCCCCGTCCTGCGCGCGATTCGTCTGCCGGTAGTCCAGCAGGCCTCCCCGGGCCTTCTCCAGCTCCTGGGCGGTGAAGCCCTTCTCCAGCGCCAGGCTCAGCTCCTCGCGCAGCGCGGCCTCCAGCTTCCCGGCGTTCTGCGGCGCGTAGATGGCGTAGGCGGTGAAGGCGCCCACCGGATCCAGCGAGCTGGCGCTGAGGTTGCTGCCCACGCCGTAGGACAGGCCCTCCTTCTGGCGGATGCGCGTGGCCAGCCGCGAGTTGAGGAAGCCCCCGCCCATCATGAAGTTGCCCAGCATCAGCGCCGGATAGTCCGGGTGGTCATCCTTGAGCTGCAGGTTCTCGCCCGCGAGGAAGAAGGCGTTGGCCTTGTCCGGCGTCTCCACCGACTGCGACTGGGCCGCCGCGTCGTTGAAGGTCTGCGGCACGCGCATGAACGGGGCCGGGCTCTTCCACTCGCCAAACAGCTCGCTCACCAGCGGCGCGAGCTGCTTCGGATCAAAGTCGCCCACCGCGGCCAGCTCGCCCTGCGAGGCACCATAGAAGTCATGGTGGAAGGCGCGCGCCTGCTCCAGCGTGACGGACTTCAGCCCCTCGAGGTCCTCGGCCACCGTGGGCGCGTAGTAGGGGTGGCCCTTGGGGTACTGGCCGCCGAGCACCCGCCGGAAGGCATAGCTGCCCTGCGTGTCCGGCTCGGTGCGAGCCTTCTCCATCCCGGCCAGGCGCTCCTGCTGCAGCAGCGCGAACTCCTGGGCGTCGAAGGCGGGCTCGCGCAGCACCTCGGCCACCAGCCGCAGGACCGCGGGCAGGTTCTCCCGCGTCGTCTCCACGGAGACGGCGGCGCCCGTGGGCCCGCCATCCACGCTCACGCGCGCCTTGAGCTTGTCGAACATGTCCTGGAGCTGCTGGCGGCTCTTGGTCTTCGTGCCGCGCATGAGCATGGCGGCGGCCATCTGGGCCGCGTCCCGCTTGCCCATCAACGCCTGCTCGGTGCCCCAGCGCAGGTTGAGGGCCACGCTCACCATCTCGCCGCGCGTCTTCTTGGACAGCAGCGCCAACTTCAGCCCCCCGGGCAGCTGCGAGCGCTGCACGCGGGCCTCGATGTTGGCGGGGGACGGATCAAACGCCTCGCCCTGGGCCACGGCCGTGTGGCCCTTGTAGTCCTTGAGCATGGCGGCGATGTCCACCCGCGGCGGCATCTCCGCCCGGTCCGGCTTGGGCGTGGGGATGAACTCGCCCAGCGTCCGGTTGGATGCTTTGAGGTACGTGGCGGCCACGCGGGTGACATCCTCGGGCTTCACGGCCTGGATGCGGTCGCGGTGCAGGAAGAGCATGCGCCAGTCGCCGATGGCGGCCCACTCGGAGAGGAAGATGGCGGCGCGCTCCGAGTCATTCAGGACGAGCTCCACCTGCTTGAGCAGGCTCGTCTTCGCGCGGTTCACCTCTTCCTGGGTGAACGGAGTGTTGGCGGCCCCTTCCACCGTCTGGATCAGCGTGGCGCGGGCGGCGTCCAGGGACTGGCCCTCGCGGGTCTGCGCGGCGAACTGGATGACGCCCGGATCCTGGAGCTGCATGTTGTAGGCATAGGCGCGGGCGGCCTTCTTGGACTCCACCAGGGCCTTGTAGAGCCGGCCCGAGGGGTTGTCGCCGAGCACCTCGGTGAGCACGTCGATGGCGGCGAAGTCGGGGTGGGCGCCCTCGGGCACGTGGTAGACGGCGGTGATGGCGCCGGTCTCTCCCACGCGGCGCAGCGTCACCTCGCGCTCGCCGTCCTGGGTGGGCTCCTCGGTATAGGTATGGGGAATGGGCTGGGCGGGCGGGCGCAGGCGGCCGAAGGTGTCCTGGACGAGCTGCAGCGTCTTCGCCTCGTCGAAGCGGCCGGCCACCACGAGCATGGCGTTATCCGGCCGGTAGTATTTCTTGTAGAAGGCCTGGAGCTTCTCGATGGGGACGTTCTCCACGTCCGCCTTGGTGCCGATGGTGGGCTTGCCGTAGTTGTGGAACAGGTAGGCGGCGCTCATCACCCGGCGCTCGAGCACCGAGTGCGGATCATTCTCGCCGCGCTCCAGCTCGTTGCGGACCACGGTCATCTCGCTGTCCAGGTCCTTCTTGGCGATGAAGCTGTTGACCATGCGGTCGGCCTCGAAGGACAGCGCCCAGGAGAGGTTGGCGTCCGAGGCGGGCAGCGTCTCGAAGTAGTTGGTGCGGTCCAGCCACGTGGTGCCGTTGGGCCGGGCGCCGCGCTCGGTGAGCGCCTGGGGGACGTTGGCCGTCTTCGGCGTGCCCTTGAACATCAGGTGCTCGAGCAGGTGGGCCATGCCGGCCTCGCCATAGCCCTCGTGCTTGCTGCCGACGAAGTACGTCACGTTCACGGTGACGGTGGGCTTGGTCGGATCCGGGAAGAGGACGACGCGCAGCCCGTTGGGGAGGCGGTACTCGTTGATGCCCTCCACGCTCGCCACCGGGGCAAGCGTGCCAGCCTTGGCCTTGTCGGCCTTCGCGGCAGGGGCCGGAGCGGCGGGGGCTGGAGCCTTGGCCAGCACCGGCACGGCGGTGAGCAGCAGGGCAGTGAAGAGGGAAAGGGGGACACGACGCATGCAGAGCTCTCGGGTCAGCGGGGTGTGGACGGGGCCTTCAACCGCGTGGACCTTACACGTCATCCCGAGAAACCACCGACCGCTCTTACGCCTGGGAGCAGAGCGCACGAGTATTAATGAACGTCGAGAATCCGCCCTTGCCCATCAATGGCGTATTCAGCACCTGCGTCTGGGATGATGGCGTCGATTCCACATCTGGACAAATCGGGAGCGAACTCCACGAAGAAGAGATTGTCGCTGACCCGCAGCACGGATGTGTCGTAGTTCTCCCATCGAGAGAGACACCAGTTAATCCGCTTGTCATCACCCTGTACCTTCGCACCCGGCGGCAAGTAATGGTTCATCGCTACCGCGAGCGCCCGTGTCATCGGCCCGTCCATGTGGAGGCCCTTCTCGTAGGAGTTCGGATAACGCACCTCGCCTCTTCCCATGGAGGGGAGTTCGACCGCCTTTTCGTACTTGTAATAACCAAAGTACGAACATCCGCTCAACAGGCCAAGACAACAGGCCAAAACAGGAAATGGCAATCTCATGACACCTCGCACATAGACACCATTCAGGGGAGCCAGTCCATGCCTTCCATCATCTCAATACTTCCTTGATCACTGTAGACCCTCCCAATGGGGATCCCACGCCCATCCCGGAGTTTCCCCCAGCGTCTTGAACGGTCCGGCCAATGGCCCGTCCACTTCCAACAACCCATTTGGCAACCGGCGCACCCGGACGTTCGGATTCGGGGCCGAACACCCCCACAGTTCACTCAGCAGCCACAGCACTCCAGCCCAGCACAGCCTCCTGAACATGCCGCCTCCTGGATGACTCAGGGCATCTGAGCCCCTCCGCCTGCCTCCCGGAAGGACTCAGCGGGTGAATCCCAGCAAGCAGTGCCGGCGAGTAGCCGCGAACAGTCCGGCCCTCTTGTCCCTTCTGGAACATCGTCCGGGGGCCTCGTTAGTAGTAAGCACCTGATCCGGGCCGCCCCTTCACCGGCCCGAGGAGTCTGCGTCACATGAAACGCTTCATCGTCGGAGCGCTGGCCACCATCGGGGCCTTGTCGATCCTCGTCTTCCTCGGCTTCATCCTCTTGATCTTCATCGCCGCGGGCAGCAAGCCGGGGGTGCCGGGCAACGTCGTGCTCGAGCTGGACCTGGACAAAGCCCTGCCCGAGCAGGTGGCGGAGAACTCGCTGGCGGGGGCCTTCGGCAAGAACGACACCACCGTGCACGACGTGCTGGACGCGCTGGAGAAGGGCGCCAAGGACGACCGGGTGAAGGCGCTCCTGGTGCACGTGGGCCAGCCCGGCAGCATCGCCGAGGTGCAGGAGCTGCGTGACGCGGTGAAGACCTTCCGCGCCAGCGGCAAGAAGGCCATCGCCTACGCGGACACGCTGGGCGAGTCCAGCGCCGCCACCGGCGCCTACTACCTGGCCTCCGCCTTCGATGAGGTCTACATCCAGCCCTCGGGCGACGTGAACCTCACGGGCCTGGCGCTGGAGACGCCCTTCGCCAGGGACGCCTTCGCCAAGCTGGGCGTGCAGCCGCACATCGGCCAGCGCTACGAGTACAAGAACGCCGTCAACACGTACACCGAGCAGACCTATACGGCCCCGCACCGCGAGGCCATGGAGAAGATGCTCGGCAGCTTCTACGGGCAGATCGTCCGCGGCGTGGCCGAGGACCGCAAGCTCAGCGAGGACGAGGTGAAGTCCCTCATTGATCGCGCGCCGCTGCTGGGCCAGGCCGCCCTGGAGGCGAAGCTGGTGGACGGGCTGCTCTACCGCGACGAGGTGCTCGAGAAGGTGAAGAAGCTCGCGGGCGACAAGACGAAGCTGCTCTTCGTGGACAAGTACCTGGAGCGCGTGGGCCGGCCCCACACCACGGGCGATTCGACCATTGCGCTGGTGTACGGCGTGGGCGGCATCGCCCGCGGCAAGAGCGGAGGCAGCCCGCTCAGCAGCGAGCAGAACATGGGCGGCGACAGCGTGGCGCTGGCGCTGCGCAAGGCCTCGGATGATCCGAAGGTGAAGGCCATCCTCTTCCGAGTGGACAGCCCCGGAGGCAGCTACGTGGCCAGCGACACCGTGCGCCGCGAGGTGCAGCACGCGAGAGAGAAGGGCAAGCCCGTCATCGTCTCCATGGCCACCTACGCGGCCAGCGGCGGCTACTTCGTCTCCATGGAGGCGGATAAAATCGTCGCCCAGCCGGGCACCCTCACCGGCAGCATCGGCGTGTTCGGCGGGAAGATGGTGACGGCGGACCTCTGGGCCAAGCTGGGGGTGAACTGGGAGACGATCGCCCTGGGCAAGGACGCCACCATGTACAGCACGGACTCGGACTTCACCCCGGAGCAGTGGGCCAAGAACGAGGCCTCGCTGGACCGCGTGTACGCGGACTTCACGCAGCGGGCCGCCAAGGGGCGCAACCTGCCGCTGGAGCAGCTCCAGTCCCTGGCCAAGGGCCGCGTGTGGACGGGCGAGGACGCCAAGGCCAAGGGGCTGGTGGATGAGCTGGGCGGCTTCCCCAAGGCGATGGAGCTGGCCCTGGAGGCGGCGAAGCTGCCCAAGGACGCCCAGGTGCGTGTGCAGGTGTTCCCGCGCAAGAAGCAGCCGGCGGAGGTCCTCGCCGAGATGCTCGGCGGCGGAGGCGGCGACAACAGCGAGGACGAGGCGAACGCTTCCGTGGCCGCGCTTGCCCCGTGGGCGCCGGTGGTGGAGCAGGCCCAGGCGCTCTACCGGCTCGGCACGAAGCTGGGGCTGGTGCGCTCCCAGACGGAGACGCTCCGGGCCCCGCTGCCCGACACCCAGTGGTAGGCCCCGGGCCGGAGGTTATCGGCCCGAGGACTCCTTGCACTGGCGCGTGCAGCGCTTCTCCTCGTCGCTGCACGCCTTGAAGCACGCGTCGTTGTCATTGCCCGCGTACTTCTTGCAGATCTCCCGGCAGCGCTGGGACTCATCATTGCAGCGCTCCTCACACCGTGGGGACTCGCGGCGCTTGTCCTCGGCCCGCGCCGGCATGGCGCCCAGCCATACTCCCATCGCCAGGCCGCAGCCCAGCATCCAACCCTGCATCTTCATGACACCCTCCGAAGTCACCCGCGCGGACGCCTCGGCGGAAACACCGCTGACGCTCCACCGCTGTTCGGCCCCGGCCTCAGAGGAGGTGGCGAGCGCCCCCGGAGTGGTGGACTCCTGGGAGCGGGTGACTCGCGCAGGCTAGCGGCCCCCGCTGACAGTGCTCGGCCGGCGCGGTGCTTCGGGCTTGCCCGGCCGCTGCCCGGCCCCCGTCAGGGCAGGGGCGACTGGATGATGTAGTAGAGCGAACTGAAGTACTTGCCCAGCGCGTCGATCATCTGCACCAGGTAGGGCCAGCTCAGCACGGTGAAGCCGAGGAACGCGGCGGCGATGGTGACGTACTCCACCATGGCCTGCCCTCGGCGCAGCGGGCGTGGCCAGGGCTTGCGCAGCGCGGAGCTCACTTCTTGCCTCCGGGCTTCTGGCAGTCCTGCTCGCACTCCTTCTGCAGATCCCCGCACGCCTTGAGGCACAGGTTGGTGCCCGTGGTCGCGTGCTTCTTGCACGCGTCCTCGCACTGCTTCTGCTCCCGCTTGCACGCGCCCATGCAGCCATCATGGTGCTCCTCGCGCTCCTGCTGCTGCTGGCTCTTGGCCAGCGCCATACCGCCCCAGAGCAATCCGGCTCCGAGCGTCACCGTGAGGATCCGATTCCATGCGTGTTTCATCTGCGTTCTCCGCGAGTGTCTTCGGCTCAGCCTACTCCTGCCGATCAAAGGTGAGGTACAGCCGCACGCCCGCCCCTTGCTGGTTGACCATGACGGTGGCTCGGCTGCTGCCCCGGCTGGCCGTCAAGTGTGCCTCCAGGGGGTTGCCCGCCGAGGCGCTCTCGAGCCTCCAGCCCTGGGACTCGAAGGCCCGGCGGTAGAAGTCAGCCGTCTCGGAGGCCTGGGCGGACTCCTCCTCCGCCATCACCGAGTAGCGCACCCTGCCCTCCTGGTGGAAGGTGAGGACCACGGGGTTGGTGGCGCCCGGCGGCATGGGCAGCTCCGGAGGCACCCGCTGGTCCTGATCCTGGCCCGCCACGAAGGAGGCCACCTGGCCCGAGGAGACGAACACGGTGGTCTCTCCGCCCTGGGCGAGCGCCGACACCATGTGCATCTCCTCCGTGTTGGGCTGCATGTAGCCCACGTACCCGGCGTTGTCGTTGTAGAGGTGCTGGACGGTGGGGATGCCCGCATCCAGCAGCGTGGTCCGGTAGAACTCGAGCACCTCGAAGGGCCTGTCCTTGGTGGTGAAGTACGCGACGGCGATCTTCGAGCCGGGATCCAGGTAGTCCGCCGCGAGCGCCTCGGGCGCCGCCTGCTTGTAGGGCGGCAGCCCCGCGGTGGCCCGCTGGGTGATGGCGCGCTCCTGGGGCGAGGGGCCCGAGTACCACTGGGGCGACGAGGGCCGCTCGTCCGCGGCCCCGGTGGGCAGCGGCACCAGGGGCTTGTCCTCGTCAGGGAGGCTCGACTCCCAGCCGAAGCCGATCAGCGCGCCCGCCACCGCCACCGAGAACAGCAACAGCCCCGCTCGCGCGAGAGAGGACGGCTCACGCGCCATCAGCAGCTTTCAGGGTTGGTGCAGCCCATGTAGTAGCCGCCGCGGTTGTTGTACGTGTTCTGGTACGCCGAGTCACGCCAGGGCGCCGAGAAGTAGCCCGCCGAGCCGCTGTCCCCGTTCACCTGCACCGAGGGCGGCGCGCCCGCGGGGAACGAGATGCGGGCCGTGCCCGGGTCGTCCTGAGTGGGGTTGATCAGCAGCCCCTGGGACACCGTCTCCAGCATGAAGGCGCGCGCCATGTTGATGGCGATGGTCCCCGCGGGGTTGCCCGTGTAGATGTTGTTCACGCGGTCCCACACCGGGCCATCCGTGCTGCCCGCGGGCTTGGCCAGGTTCCTGTCGTTGAGCGCCCACGGGTCGGCCACCACGGAGAAGTGGACCTTCTCCAGGAAGTACGCGGTGTCGTTGTCACCGGCCTGGGCTTTGGAGTGGACATCGCCGCTCTTGTCCCTCCAGTTCTCCTTGCTCATGTCCACCTTGGAGAAGCTCTGGAGGAACGTCTTGGGCATCAGGTAGTTCTCCACGATTTCACGCCCGTGGCACTCGAAGAGGCCGCCGTTGTTGCCGAAGGAGCCCTTGTAGCCGCCGAAGGTGGTGTCGCCGAAGTCGCCCACGTTCGTCCTCGGGCTCTCGCAGGCGACCTGCTCGGCGTCGCCGTTGAGCCAGCACACGTGGCCGCTCAGCGCATGGCCCACGTGGTGGTTCAGCCCGTCGCAGTCCGTGCTCTGGTTGTAGCTGTCACCGCTGGACTCGTGGTCGCAGAACATCAGGCGCGCGTTCTTCTGCACCGCCGAGCCGCCCGCCACGGGGGCGGTGCCGGGCACGTACGCCAGGCCCAGCTCGCTCGGCCGGTTGAAGTCCTGGATGGTGAAGTCCCACGGCGTGGACGTCACCGCCTCCTGGAGGTCCGCCGCGTAGCGCAGCAGATCATCCAGGAAGAGGGCGTACATGAAGACGGGGATGATGATGATCATGCTGATCGCCGTCTCCACCGTGGCTGCACCGCGCTGCTTCTTGAAGGAACGAGGCATGGGAAGGCTCCAGGTCCGGCGCTTCACAGCGGCAGGTTGGGCACGGCGGCCATCTGCGCCGCGTCCGTCTGGCCGGCGGCGGTGAGCACCTCGGCGGCCTCCTGCGCGGTGAACGGGTGCAGCTTGGCGCGCCAGAAGGGGTTGAACATGTTGGGGTCTTCCTTCCAGGCCCCCAACCGGTGGTAGTAGACGAGCGCCTTGGACAGGCCCGCGCCCTCATTGGCCGCCAGGTTGATGGTGGCCGTGCCCGTGCCGCCGTTGTCCCACTTCACGGTGGCCGAGGTGTTGAGCTGCCACGGCGCCTTCGTCACCGCGTCCGCGCGCAGCGGCATGGTGATGTAGCTGTACACGTGCGGCTGGCCGAAGTCGTGCTTCTGGTCGGGGTCCGCGCGGAACTTCATGAAGCAGTCGCCCTGCATGGTGCAGGCCAGCAGGTTCTTCGTGTTGGCGCCACCGAACCCGTTGTGGTTGCCCGAGTGGGCGCCGCTGGGCGAGTGGTGGCCGCCGTTGGCGTCCGACTCGATCTCCGAGCTGTAGGTGGCCACGCCGATGCCGTGCTTCCAGAAGCTGAAGGTGTCGCCGTGCTCGTGGGAGCCGGACATCGAGCCGTCGTTGCCGGCGTTGGCGTTGTGGAAGGCCCCATTGCCCCGGGAGTTGACCGTCTTGGCGCTGCCGCTGTGGCTGACGATCATGGTGGCGCCCTCGCCCTGGATGTTGTGCATCAGGTCCTGCGAGAACTGGGGGTTGAGCCACTCCAGGGGATAGCTGCGGTTGGCCGTCCAGTCCGGGCGCGAGGCGTTGGCCACCTCCGTGATTTCAATGCCGCGGGTGCTGTTGGAGGCGTTGGAGGGCCGGCCCGGCAGCGCGCACACCATGCCGTCGATGGCGCAGCTGAACTCGGCCACGTTCATACCGCCCACGGCGCTGTTCACGGTGCTGGCCTCGGGGGCGTTGATCTGCCGCAGCTGATCCAGGCCCGACGAGTTGCCATCCCGGAGCGCGTTGATCAGCTCCGTGCCCACCAGCTTCTGCGAGGCGTGGATGGTGTTCATCATCACGTCGAGCGACTTCACCGCCTTGTTGAAGGTGTTCTCCGTGTTCTTGACCTTGTTGTCGTAGTTGCGGCCCTCCCGGCCGAACTTGGTGGCGATGCGCAGCGCCTGAAGGCCGTGCAAGCAGTGGAGACAGGCCGAGGGCGGCCACGGGCAGGGGCTGCACTGGGCGAACTCGAGCCCCATCACCTCGTAGAAGTCCGTCTGCGCCGCGCGCATCATGTCGCCGGTGGAGCTGGCGGCGGACATGTACGCGTGCACGGTGTTCATCGCCACGAAGGTGGAGGCGATGGCACGGTTGCTCATGGCGTAGTAGTTGAGCGTGCGCGCCTGGAGCACGGCCATGGAGTAGGCCACCGCGTCGCTGTGCTGCTGCAGCCGTGTCTTCATCCGCAGGGCGTGGCTGAGGTTGAAGCTCAGCACCACCATGAGCGACAGCAGGAACAGGGACAGGGAGGCCAGGACGAGCGCTTGGCCCCGCGCAGCCCGCTTCACATTTTGTTGGAGGTTAGGCATGCGTTGCTGCTCGGGAGCTGCGAGAGATAGATATTGGATTGCATCCGCATGGTGTAGGCGGCGCGGATGGGCAACACGTAGGCCCCGCTGGAGGCGGCGGCCTCGTACTTGTTGTCGAAGCCCCAGTTCTTCGTGGGCTTGCCCATGCGCATGAGCATGGGGATCTCCCGGTTCATCGCCGCCTTGAAGATGACCCAGTTGGCGAACGGGATGGGCATCCGGTAGTTGAACGTCACCTGGATGCGAAGCTTGGTGCGGTTGTTGCCCTGCCAGTCATCGCTGGCGGCCACCTGCGGATCATCGAAGTCCATCTCGCCCGACGAGCCGCCGCCGGCCTCGGCCGTGGTGGGGCCGCACGTCACCACCTCCACGTACTGCAGGCCGGTGTCCGGCATCCGGTTGCCCTGCACCCCGGGCGTGTTCCACTTGGTCGTGAAGTCCGAGGCGCTGTTGATGGTCTGGATGTACTCGCCCCCCCTGCGGCCCTCGCTCACCAGGGGCAGCATCACCGCCAGGGCCTCATTCTCCATCACGCTCTTCTTGGCGTTGTTGATGGCCCCGGCGCGCACGGCCTTGTAGGCGGCGTACTTCGTCATCAACCGGGCCTGGTGCATCAGGCCCAGCTGGAGGACGCCCAGCAGCAGGAAGACGAACAGCGGGAGGATGATGGCGGACTCAACGGCCGCCTGACCCGACTCCCCCGTGCTCGCTCCGCGGATCAAGACCCTGAACCTCATACCGCCCTATGCTCTGAAAACTGGCCGCTTCCTTCCATCCGTCAAATGGACGCCCGGTGCAATTCTCGTGCAACGGGATTCCAAACCTCAAATCCTGAGAAGCCGATCAGAGCTTGTTGATGGCCTCGCGGTCCGAGGCCGTCAGGCCGGACCCATCGGTGATGTGCCAGACGGCCTCCTGGACGGTGTTGTTGGACTCCACCAGGGGCAGCGTCTTGCTCTGGAGCAAGCCGGTGAGCTCCAGGACCGAGGCGTCCTGCGTGACAGGCCCCATGCTGTAGGTGTCCTGCCCACCCGCGGTGGGATCGCGGCTCTTGTTGAGGCAGTAGAGGTAGAGGGGGACGAAGAGCTGGGTGCGTCCGGCGGGCACCTCGATGGAGGCGCTCTGGAGGAGCATGCCGTTCTGGCTGGCGTCCGAGTCCGAGATGAAGACGAGCCCGGGAGGGAACACCACGGTGATGGGCTGCTGGGAGGTGTTGCGGAAGTTCAGGCACACGCGCACCAGGCCTCCGCTGCCCTTCTTGTCCTTCTCCTTCTGGTCCACCGGGATGCAGAAGGGGTCATCTCCCTTGATGGGCTTCTGGAGCTCGACGCCCGTGGGGAGGGTGTAGGCGGTGCCGACCGGCTTCTCCTTCGACGGGCCCATGCCGGGCCGTGACTGCGTCTGGGAGGGATCCCCGCCGTCGTCCTTGCCGGCTCCTCCGCTGCTACACGCCATGAGTGCCAGCAGTGCGGACAAGCAAGCAGCCCCTGCGAGACTTCGCTTCATAGGCAAGCCCTCGGCTTTGGAGTCCTCGGCGGATAATCGGGACGTCACTCTAGCGCCCCAAACACCTGGATGGCTCCAACGATGGCAAACCCTCGCGGGGCTGGCTGTCCCGCGGCGGAGCGGCCCGGCGCTCAGGGCCGATCGGGGACCTGGCTTGGGGGGCGGGTGTCCACGGGGCGGCCGAAGACGGAGTGGTAGCACAGCCGGCGGGGCGCACAGCGCTGGCGGCGCACGTCGAACACCAGGCACTCCTCCACCGGCGCGGCGTACACGTGAAGGGAGACGGCGGGGCCCTCGAGCACGCAGACCCGATGGATGGAGTCCAACCGCCCGCGGTAGTCCACATGGCCGAGGCCCACGGACTCGGCGATGCTCGGCGGGCCCAGCAGCGCGTACCCCGGCGCTTTCCCACCGGCCAGCAGCGGGTAGTCCTCGAGCTGGAAGGTGCCGGCCTGGATGCTGAACCAGCACTCCTGATCCGAGTGATCATGGATCGGCGAGGAGACTCCGCAGTCCCAGCAGTTGACGACCACCTCGAAGCGCGAGTCCCGGTAGACGAGGTTGCGCGTATAGCGCCCGCGTTTGAAATGAAGGAAAGGCCCCAGGGACTCGGGGCGGACCCTGACGCCTTCCAGCCGCCGGCCCACCTTCATCGCACCACAGGCTCCGTGGACCTCTTCCCGAAGGCACCGGAGCACCTCTTCTAGAGACGCCTCGTACACGCGGCGAAGATGGGCACGAGGGGTTCGCACTACCACTTACCCTGGTACTCCAACGAATCCCCGGGAGAAGAGAGGGCTGCCGGGGAGGAGCCCGTATTGAACCCCGGACAGTCGGCCTTCTCGGACAGTCGGGTGAAAAATCCAGGGAAATCGCGGGGTTGTGGCGCCAATGCGGAACATTCTGGCGCCTGGGAAGAAGACGGGCGGACGAGGGTCCTGTAAGAGTCTTGGTCACACTCAGCCAGGGCTGCTTACCCAGCAGCCAGGCTGCCCACCATGGAACCGCCTGGGGGGCGGCAGAGAGGTACGGACCATGAAGAAGCGACTGGGAGACATTCTGCTGGCGCGTGGGATGGTGGACTCGTTGCAGCTGCAATCGGCGCTGGCGTTCCAGCGCCAGTGGGGGCTGCCGCTGGGTCAGGTGGTGGTGGATCAAGGTTTTGCCGGCGCCGAGCAGGTGTTCTCCGCGCTGGAGGAGCAGACGGGCATCCCCGCGGTGAACCTGGACTCGCAGCCGATGGATCCGCGGCTGGCGCGGCTGGTGCCCCTGAAGGTGGCCGAGTCCTACCGGGTGGTGCCGCTGCGGCTGGAAGGCCCGCGCGACTCGGTGCTCGTGGTGGCCATCGCGGCGCCGGCGAACCTGGACGCGCTGGACGTGGTCAAGAGCGTGTCGGGCAAGGGGCGGGTGGTTCCGAGGCTCGCCACGGACGCGGCGCTCCAGCGCGCCATCGGCCGGCTCTACCGCGGAGAGAACTACTGGACGCCGGTGCCCGAGGCCCAGCCCGCGCTGGCGCTGCCGGATGCCGATGAGGTCATGCACTTCATGGCCAACTGCATGATCGAGGACGTGGTCATCGAGCACGAGCTGTTCGAGGACGATGCGCGGGGGCAGGGGAGCTCGTTCGAGCAGGATGGGCTTCCGTTGCTCACGCCGCTGGAGCCGGCGCCAACGAAGTTCTCGGCGGCCCTGGCCCGAGTGTTCATCTACGGCTGGGGAGCCGATGCGAGCGAGGGCCTGGTGCGCGCGCTGAGCACGGCGGGGATCGCCGCGCGAGTGGTGGGCGCCGCCGAGGTCCAGGGCGCAACGGGAGACATCGTGGTGGTGTCACCGCTGCCGTCCGTGGAGGCCCTGGGCCAGCGCGTGAATGCGCGGCTGCTGGTGGCGGGCAAGGCGCCGGAGCAGGAGCTGAAGCGCTCCCAGGCGGTGGGCGCTCTGGGCTTCCTGGCGGCGCCGGTGGATCCGGAGCTGCTGGTGCGCGCGGTGCGCCGGCTGCTGCGCCTGGGCAGCGAGCCCTACCTGCGAGCGAGCTGAGCCTCCCAGCCCTATCGCCCCGCCGCGAGCGCCAGCGGGGCTTCCAGCTCCACGGGCAGCCAGAGCGAGCCCAGGTTGAGCGTCACGCCGGGGAACGGATCCGCGCGGACCAGGGCATCTCCCTCGTAGGAGGCGGCGAAGAGCCAGCCGCGCTTGACGCGGTGGAACACCTCGAGCGTGCGCGCCTCCGGATCAATGAACCAGGCGTGGGACACACCGTGCTGGGCGTACAGCGGCAGCTTGCGGATGCGGTCCAGCGCGACCGTCACCGGAGAGACGACCTCGCACACCCAGTCAGGGGTGAGGGTGAGGAACGGGGCGCTGGGCTCGGGGGGAGCGGCCACGCGCTCACGCCGCCAGCCGGCAAGCTCCGGCACCATCACGTCGCGGCCCAGGTGCAGCTCGGGCGCGCGCAGGAAGCACCAGCGGCCATTGCCTCCGCGGCGGTGATCCAGCTGCTCTCCCAGCTCCACGCCCAGCATGAAGGCGGCGCGCGTCTGGGCGGCCAGGGGCCGAGGCGAGGCGACGAGCTCGTCTTCGACGATCTCGCCCACCCATCCCAGGGGTAGCGCGTTGAGGACCGAGTACGTCGCCTGATCAATGCGGGTTTCCGTCACCGTTTTCTCCCGTGCGGCGGGCTGAACGGTGACGCATCTTAGGGAGCGGTCTGACATCGCCCGGCGGCCCCGGTAAGTGGGCTATTTGCCAATGCAGAAGCGCTGGAAGATGGCGTCCAGGAGCGCCTCGGAGACGTGGGTGCCGGACACCTCGCCGAGCGCCTCGAGGGCCAGCCCCACCTCGCCGGAGACGACCTCCAGGGTGGAGACGCGGCTGGCCTGCTCGGCTCGCGCGAGGGCCTCGCAGGCGCGGCGCAGCGCGTCGGCATGCCGCTCGGAGACGAGCGCAACGGCCGAGGGCGTTCCTCCTCCCCAGAGCCGGGAGAGGACCGTGGTGCGCAGCGCTTCGATGCCCTCTCCCGTCAGGCCGCTCACGCGGAGCTGATCCGGCCCCCGGGAGCTGGAGGAGGCGCTCACGTCGCACTTGCCGGCCACGTGCAGCAGGGGCGTGGCGCCGGCCTCGCGGGTCCACGCTTCCGTCTCGGAGGCCGCGACGTCCGGAGGCAACACGAGGACAGCCAGATCCGCGGCGGCCAGGGCCTCCCGCGTCCGAGCAATGCCGAGCGCCTCCACGCGGCCTGGAGTGTCTCTCAGCCCAGCGGTGTCCAACAGCGTGAGGGCCAGCCCATCCCACTCGACGCGGGCCTCGAGCACATCGCGCGTGGTGCCGGGCTCATCGTCCACGAGCGCCCGCGCCTCGCCCACCAGCCGGTTGAAGAGGGTGGACTTGCCCGCGTTCACCGGCCCGTAGAGCACCACCCGCGCTCCCCGGCGCACCAGCCTTCCGCGCCCGGCCTCGTCCAGGAACACCTGCGCCTGGGCTCGCAGCGCCGCCACACGAGCCTGGGCCTCCGCGTCGGCCCCCTCCGCCTCGTCCGGGAAGTTGAGCACGCCCTCCAGGTCCGCATGGAGCTGGCGCAGGGGCTCCTCCAAGGCTCGCACTCGCCCCGAGAGCGCCCCGGACAGCCCCGCCGCCGCGGCGCGCACTGCCGCCTCCGAGTCCGCGGCCACCAGATCCGCCACAGCCTCGGCTCGTGTCAGATCCAACCGGCCCAGGAGGAAGGCGCGGCGGGTGAACTCACCGGGACGCGCGGGGCGGACCCGCTCGTCCTCCAGCACGCGCCCGAGCAACAGCTGCAGCAGGCGCGGGCCACCATGGGCCTGGAGCTCCACCACGTCCTCGCCCGTGAACGAGTGGGGCGCGCGAAAGTAGAGGAACAGGCCCTCATCCAGCGTCCGGCCCTCGGAGTCCACGAAGGCGGTCAGGTACGCGTGGCGAGGCGTGGGCTCGGCGGGGATGCCAGGGGCCAGCTTGCGGCCCACCTCGAGCGCCGCGGGCCCGGACAGCCGGAGGATGCCCACCGCCCCGGCAGCTGGAGCCGTGGCCAGGGCGGCAATCGTGGAACCGCTCACCGGATGCCAGGAGCGGGGCTGGAGCCGCGAGCGGCCTTCTCCACGGCCTCGCGGTTCTCCTGGATGTACTTCTCCACCGCCGTGTCCTCGAGCTCCAAGTCTCTGAGCACGCCCGGGTAGACGAAGCGGAAGGCTGGCGAGTCTTCATCCCCCCGCAGGCGGAAGCTCATCTTCAGCACCGCCGCGCCGTACAGCTTGTCCTTGAGAGACTTCGCCTTGCCCATATCCTCTCCTGAAGGCCGAGCGATGGGGGCTCAGCCCTCGAAGTCGTCCTCGTCATCATCCGGCAGCAGGAGCTTCCGAGGCAGCGGCGCCGGCTTGTCCGGGGTGAACACCACCCGCCGGCACCGGCCCTCGCCCTCGCCCGCCACCGCGACGCCCGTCACGCCCTCCACTGCTTTCAAGACACGCGCCCGGTCCTCCAGTTTCATAGCAGCGATGGCGTAGAAGCGCCCCAGCGAGGCCGACTTCCCGGCCAGCTGTCGAGCAGCCTCCTTGAGCACCGCGTCCTCGCTCACCTCCACCGTGCGCTCGTCCGAGTCGGTGCGCCGAGCCGGAGGAGCCGCCGCGGGCGCGGGGGCCCGGGCCGCCTTCGCGTTCGCGGGAGCAGGCGCGGGCGCGGGCGCCTGAGCCTTGGGAGGAGCAGGCGGGCGCGGCGCGGGGGCGGCGCTCGCGGCGGGGGCAGGCGCGGGAGGCTGCGGCTCCTTGCGCGGCCGGGGCTCGGGTAAGACGCCGGCGCCCAGCAGCACCCACCGCCGCTCGAGGCCCGGACGGTGGAGCATCTTGTTGAGCAGGAACTGGAGCGAGTCCACCACCTGGCTGCGCTTGCCGTTCTCCACTCCCGGAGGCGCACCCGCCTCGAAGTGGAGGGCCACGGCGAGGCTGCCATCCGAGGCATCCTGGAACTCCAGCCGCGCCGGGTAGCCCATCAGCCCGAGGATGTCGGTGAGGAGCCGCTCCACGCGGCCCCGGGTGTCACCGCCCGCGCCGGAACCGCCGGGGGGCTGCTGCTGCGGTAGGGCCTGCTCGGTCACTTGCGTTTGCCTCCCCCGGACTCCACTGGCACTGCCCCGCTCTTGAGCTTCTGGTGCGCCAGCCACTTCTTCAACCCGTACTGCTGAGCGATCGACAGCAGGTTGTTGGTGAAGATGTAGAGCGACAAGCCCGCCGGGTAGTTCAGCAGCGTCGCGGTGAAGATGATGGGCATGATCCAGATCATCATCCGCGCCTGGGCCGCATCCATCATCTGCGGCTGCATGCGCTGGGTGATGATCATCGACACGCCCAGCGCCAGGGGCAGCAGGTAGGTGGGGTCCTTGTACGTCAGGTCGGTCCACACCGGCCCCACGAAGGGCTCCCAGTAGATGTCGAAGCTGTTGCGCAGCGAGGTGAACAGGGCGATCCACACCGGCATCTGGATCAACATGGGGAGGCAGCCGCCCAGCGGGTTCACCTTGGCCTGCTGGTACAGCTTCATCACCTCCATGTTCATCTTCTCGCGGTCGTCCGCGTACTTCTTGCGGATCTCGTCCATCTTCGGCTGGAGCTGCTTCACCGCCTCCATGCCCACCATGGACTTGTAGGTGAGCGGCAGCAGCACCAGCTTCACCAGCACCGTGAGCAGGATGATGGCCACGCCCCAGTTGCCGACCACGCCGTGGAACTTCTTCATGAAGAACAGGAGCACCTTGCAGATCAGCTCCCACATGCCGAAGTCCACCGTCTTCTCCACGGTGGGATGCCACGCCGCCGCCGCCATCCCCGCGCTGCTCAGCACCTCGGGGCCGGGCAGCGGCTTGAGCAGATCCGGATCCTTCGGGCCCAGCCAGCCGCCGAAGCGCAGCGTCACCGTCTCGCCCGGGCCCACCGTGAGCGGGAAGCCCGCCATCACCTCGCGCACCGTCGGCGTCGCCGTCAGCACGCAGCGGCCCACGCGAGGCCCCTCCAGCGGGTAGAGCATGGACAGGAAGTACTGCTGATCAATGCCGAAGTAGTGCACCGGCCCTTGGAGGGTCTGCGGCGGCTCGTCGCTGGGCGCCAGCTTGTGCAGCTTCTCCTCCACGTGGCACGCCGCGCGGCTCTGGTTGCCCACCCCGCCGAAGAACGAGGGCGCGTGCTCGAAGTTGGGATCAATGGCGCGGCTGTGGTGCAGCTGCAGCTCGCCCGTGACAGCCTGGGCGGAGGTGTTCTTCACCTGCACCGTGTACGCCAGCTCGAAGCCCGCGTGCGGCCACTGCAGCGTCTTGGTCACCTCCCACGGGCCGCGGCGCGCGGTGAAGACCGCGCTGTCCTGGCCCGTCTCGGCCGCCGTCCAGTGCGTGTTGGCCGGCAGCGGCGCCGGCCCGTCGATGGTGAGCGACAGCGGCAGCGGCTGGCCCGCCACGGGCCTGGCCAGGTTCATCTGCGGCGGCGGCGGCAGCTCCGCGCCGAACAGCTTCTTGAAGCCCTCCTGCGCCGAGAGCCGCTGCTGCTCGCGCATCTTCGGGCCCAGCAGCTCCACGGAGGTCAGCCCCGCGCCCTCGGTGGAGAAGGTGTACACGGACTCCTGGCGCGTGCGCTCCACCGTGCGCACCGGCGCCTGCTGCTCCTGGGGCGCGCTCGGGGCGGCCAGCTCCGGGGCCGGAGTGCCACCGGGAGGCGGCGGCGCCACCGCGGCCACACCCGCATCCGCCGTGACACCCGCGTCCGCGGCGGCCGTGGCCTGCGGCTGCTGCGAGGGTGCCAGCACGAGCATGTAGAAGGTGACGGCCGCGAAGGACAGGCCGAGCGCTATCAGCAGCCGCTTCTGCGAGTCGTTCGAGTCGGGCGAGAGAGGATCGTCAGGGGGAAGGTTCATAAGGTCCCCTCTCGCGAGGGAGAGGGCTGGACAGGGCGGCCTGGGCGCTCAAGGCACCGGATCGAGGCCGCCGGGGTGGAAGGGGTGACACCGCAGCAGGCGCCGCACGGTGAGCCAGGAGCCCTTGAGGCCGCCGTGCTTCTCCAACGCCTGGAGCGCATACGTGGAGCACGAGGGGTGGAAACGGCACACCTTCGGCAGCAGCGGCCCGATGAGCCGCCGGTAGAAACGAATGGGCAGGGCGACGAGGAAAGCGAGCGGGCTCATGAAGAGGCCCCTCCCGGCGTGGGGGGAAACTGCCGCTGCAGCTTGCGGGTAACACCCTCGAAGGCCCGAGCCATTTCGGCGAAGGACACCGCTTTGGCCGAAGCGCGCACCACCAGCACCACGTCCAGCCCGGCGGGCCATTGCCCGCGCCGCTTGCGAAACAGCTCGCGCAGCAGGCGCCGCAGCCGCACGCGCACCACCGCGTTGCCTACCTTGCTGGACACGGTGAGCCCCAGCCGGGTGTAGGCCCGGCCGTTGCGCTTCACCAGGGCAAGCAGGCAGTCCGCGGAGAACTTCTGCCCGCCCTCCTGGACCTGGAGGAACTCGTGGCGGCGCAACAGGCGCAGGGCCTTGGGGAAACCTTCACCCTGGCGTTCTGCTCCCGGGCCCGCGGCCGTCACCAGTGGCCCTCGGGCTACTTCTTCGGCGCGGACACCACCAGCCGCTTGCGGCCCTTGGCCCGACGGCGCTTGAGGACCTCGCGGCCCGCGCGCGTGCTGTTGCGCTTGCGGAACCCGTGCGTGCGATTGCGCTTCACCTTCGACGGCTGATACGTGCGCTTGGCCTTGGCCATGGCTGAACTCCTGAAACACCGGCGGCGCCTCTGATCCGGCGCGGCCCTGGGAAAAGGCGGCGCTCGTAACCCGTTCTCCCACCCAAGTCAACGTTGGACGTGTTTCCCGCTCGCTCGCCCGATCAGCCCAGGCCCCTCTCCCCACCCCTTTTTGCACGCCTCGCACTCCCAGTGAAGCCAAAGCAGGTGACCCCAAGACCTGGGGGGTCGGGCCGCCGCCACCACAATCGACTCGAAGCGGCATGTCGGTTGCCGATCAGAAACCGCCCAAGAAACCATCGGGGTTCCGGTGCTTTGACTTGGGTGCTTGATCGTCCACTGTGCGTTTGTTAGCACGGTCGGCCCCCGGCGCGTAGCCGGTTTTGCACCCCTGAGACTCGTGTGAGCGCCCTCGCAGAAGCTCTGAGTACACCGCCAAGTGCCGGAATTATCTGGGCTCGGACGCTGGATACCCTCCGGCAGGAGGGGAAGACGTACGCGCTGACGTGGCTGGAGCGGATGCGTGCGTTGGATGTGCGGGAGGGTGCGCTGGTGCTGGGCGTGCCTGATCGCTTCTTCCGCGACTGGGTGGATGACCACTACCGCGCGCTGCTGGAGGCCACGCTGGTCCGGGTAGGGGACGGGTTGGCCAAAGTGGCCTACGAGGTGGTGGAGGAGTCCTCGGCCTCGGTGAACCTGCTGCCCACACCGACAGTCAAGGTGAACGTAGCCCGTCCGCCCCGGCTGAGCGTGCGGTTCACCTTCGGCACGTTCGTGGTGTCGGACTCGAACCAGCTGCCCGCGGCGGCGGCTTCCGCAGTGGCGGACCGGCCGGGCCATAACTACAACCCCCTCTATATCTATGGGGGCACGGGGCTGGGGAAGACCCACCTGCTGCACGCGGTGGGCAACCACATCTGGGAGAAGGACTCGAACCAGCGCGTGGTGTACCTGTCCAGCGAGCAGTTCACCAACGAGTACGTGGAGAGCGTGCGCGAGCACCGCATGGCGGACTTCCGGCGGAAGTTCCGCGAGGAGTGCGACGTGCTGCTCATCGACGACATCCAGTTCCTGGGCAAGCGCGAGGAGACGCAGAAGGAGTTCTTCTACACCTTCAACACGCTCTACGAGCTGAACAAGGCGATTGTCCTCACCAGCGACACGCTGCCCTCGGAGATTCCGGGGCTCGAGGAGCGGCTGCGCAGCCGGTTCACGATGGGGCTGATTACGGACATCCGCGAGCCGAACTACGAGACGCGGGTGGCCATCCTCCAGAAGAAGGCGGAGGCCGAGCGGCTGGCGCTGCCGGATGACGTGGCGCACTTCATCGCCAAGCACATCCAGAAGAACGTGCGCGAGCTGGAGGGGGCGCTGGTGAAGCTGTCGGCCATTCACAGCCTGTCGCGGCAGCCGCTGACGGTGGAGTTCGCCTCGCAGGTGCTCAAGGACATCCTGCCGGCCAACCGGGTGGTGGACGTGGAGGCCATCCAGCGCGAGGTGGCGCGCTACTACAAGCTGACGGTGGATGCGCTCAAGGAGGACCGGCGGCACAAGGCGCTGGCGCACGCGCGCCAGGTGGCCATGTACCTGTGCCGCAAGCTCACGAAGAGCTCGTTCCCGGAGATCGCCTCGCGCTTCAACAAGGATCACTCCACGGTCATCTCCTCGGTGCGCAAGGTGGAAGGCCTGCGCGAGACCGACGCGACGGTGAAGCGCGAGCTGGACGAGCTCGAGACGAAGCTGGGCGGCGGGTAGCGCTGGCAGTTCGTTCAACCGAACCTTCAGAGCCATCAGGCGTGCCCTGCGCTACAGGACAGTCTGCTGACCTGCTATACTGGCTTACTGGTGCTCACGCTCAGCAACCTCGACCCGGGTGTCGCATGTGCGCCGATCGATAAGACCAGGTGCCGCAAAGGGTGCTAAGAACCTTGTGTGCTCCAACGCTATCACCGTCCACCGTTAGTAGAAGCCACCTACGAAGTCTTCGTACGGGATGCGCCAGGCTGGTCCCAACTCTCGGAACAGCAGTTGGAGCAGAATCTGAAGGCCTCTTTTTCGGGGCAACGGGAGACGCTCGAACCAGTAGGCGTTGATATCCTCCTGGGTCCCCGGGGTGTGAGCCACAGTCCGGTTCAGGGAGCCAAGAGAGTCCGACTCTGGTCAGAGGATAAGGGTTCGCTTGTTCAGTTCAGCCAGGAGATGGCCGCTCTGAACGTTCTCTTAGCAGGTTACTCAAGCTACGCGTCCGTTGTTCCCCAGCTAGAGAACGTCGTTCGCGCCTACTTGAGTGCTAGCCAACCAACCCGACTAGCCTGGATTGGCCAGCGGTACTTGAACAAGATCGAACTCCCGACTGCCGCTAGTGAGGCGAGTACCTATTTTCACTACTATCCACGAGTACCTGCGGTGGGTATCCATCGTCCCTTTGCTCTGCAGGTCGTATCGGAGGTCTTCGATGGGGGGGAAGTAGTATTAAACTTGACTTTCAAGGGAAAACATGGTGAGCGCCCCATCTACTTTTTGGGCATATATGCTCGGTCCAATGTGGAGATAGAGCCGCGTCTGGAGACGATCATGCGTTGGCAAACGACAGCCCACGAAGCCATCAGACGCTCTTTTACGGCGGCGTTAACAGATTCTTGTCGCCAGTTGTTCGATGAGGAGGTGCAGCCATGATCGCATTCACCCCTTCCTTCACTACGAGCGTGCTTTCGTCGGACGCTTTTGCTCCTCCCGCCATTGTGCGGATGTGGGATCAAGCTGCGCAGAGCGTTTCAGTGCTGCTGACTTCCGATGAGTGGCCCTCCCCAAACAATGGGCCGTTGGCGCAGCTCTTGGACCAAGGGACGGCAACGGTACGTTCACTGGCTATCTTGCCTGTGGACCCTGAGGCGGATCGCTTGATGTCAGAGTGGATTGCCGAGCAGCCGGCAAGTAGCTTGAGGAAGCGTCTACTCCCTCGGAAGTAGGGCACAGCATGGGGGAACGCTGGCCGCCCGTTTACGATGCAACCGAGCTTCAGGGTATCATCCACAAGATCAGCTCACGTGAAGGGCTCGCTAAAGAGATTTACGCGCCACTCGCGCCCGCTACGTCGCCCCCATTTTTCCAGGGCGATGTAGTGGCTCTGGATACCGAGTTGCCCCTACTAGATGAGCAGGGCTCACCTGCTGCCGTGGAGCCTGCTGTCAGCTACTGGCTTGTCCTCGGTAATAGCTGTGACTTGGATCGAGCACTAGCAGATGTACCGTTTACTCAGTTGCTGCCGATCCGTGAACTTGTGGTCGGCACCACTCCGGAACGAGTCGCAGCGCTCACGCAGTACCGCGCCTCCCGTCAGTTCCACCTTCCAGATTGGGATGCCGGCAACCGCTTCCTATATGCAGACTTCTTGACGCCGGCGACTATAGACCGGCGTGGTCTGATGAACCGGGGGCGACTTACGGCCCGCATGAGTCGAATCGGTTGGATGCTACTGCACGCCTGCACAGTACGGTTTCTTTGCCGCGACGATGGCCGTTTCGATTGAGTTCCTTGGGTTTGTCGTGGAGGTGCTCGCCTCGGAGCGCACCGCCCGGTGCCTCGCCCATACCTACGAGGCCCGGGTCCACAAGCAGAGCTACTGGGTGAAGCGTTCCAGCACTCCCGCCCCGGAGCCCCTGCCTTCTCCGCCGTCTCAGTGCGTCATCGGCTGGGAGGGCTCCGAGATGGCCTCCAGCGTGTGGCCCGCCTCGTGCTCTCCCATCGCCTCGGAGAGGTCTCCCAACGACAGGATGCCCACCAGCGTCTTGTCCCGGTCCACCACCAGCAGCCGGCGGATCTGCTCCTCCTGCATCCGCTGCGCCGCCAGGCCCACGTCCTCGTCGGCGAAGATGGACTCCACCTCGTCCGTCATCACCCGCGAGATGGGCGTGCTGCTCGGATCCATCCCCTGGGAGATGGCTCGGACCACGATGTCCCGGTCCGTGATGATGCCCTGCAGCCTCTGCCCGTCACACACCGGAATGGCTCCCACGTTGAGCGTGCGCATCTGCTCCGCCACGTGCCTCAGCGTGTCCTCGGGGTGCACCACCTCCACCTCTCGCGTCATCACCTCTTCCACGCGCTTGCCCAGCGTCCTCCTCCTGCCTCGCGTCCGGGGCCCGGCCAGGGGCGTGTCCGTGGCTGCCCAGAGCGTGCGCAGATCGCGCGGGAGCTGGCCCAGCACGTCCATCGCCTCGCCCTCGCTGATGTGCTCGCGCACCGTCGCCAGCACCGCGCAGGTGATGCGCTCCGCCTCCTGCATGTCCACGCCCAGGTCCTCGGACACCATCCCCAGGAACTCCGCCCGCCCGAACTTCCGGTACGGCCGGCCCTGGTGATTCGGGCAGCGCTCCATCAACGCCACCACCTTCCTCGGCAGCTGCGCCTCCATGTGCCGGGCCTCGTCGCTCATCAGCCGCTGCTCCATCACGCACAGCACCGATTGGATCGCCTGCTCCGCGAGTCTCCGGTCCAGCCCTTTGGCCTCCAGGTCCCTCAGGAAGAAGGTAAAGGTCTGCGCGGCACGTGACTCGCTCCGCTGGGCCCGCACCTCCGGCGTCGAGCCCGGCCGGGCCTCACGTGACTCAGTCTCCGTGTCTGGGAAGTTCTCTCCTCGCTCTGTCGCCATGATCGTCCTCCTCGTGATTTCCCCTCTTTAGAGCGTGGCCACCGCCACACCTGGAGGCACCCGAGCGAGGCACTCCCTCGCGTCCGGTGCCAGGGGCCCCAGGCCAGAAGACGAGCCCGCAGCACGCTCCATGGGGCAGAGAAGGAGAGAGGGCTCCCAGGCCCTCTCAGGCGACACAGCGCAGCGGCCGGACCGCCTTACGGCAGCGTCACCGGCTCCACGTCCGTGATGATGAGCGTGTTGGTGCGCGCGTCCACGCTGGCCCGGCCACGCGGAGACAGCTGCGCCTGCACCTTCGGCAGCAGATCCGCCGCCTGCGCGTAGTTCACGGGGATGAGCCAGGTATGCAGCGGAGCGAGCTCCTCGTGCGCCTGCTTCAGCTTCGCGCGGGACTGCGCCTCCTCCGTCAGCTGCTTCAGCGGCGCCACGCGCAGCACGTTGCCGCGCCGCTCCTGGCCCAGCCCGTTCGAGGCGAGCACCGTGTCGAGCGCCTCCCGCCACGGCACATCCCGCAGCTTCAGCGTCACCTTGCCCTGCACCTCGTCGGACACCACCAGGTTCAGCCCCCCCTTGTCCGCCAGCATCCTCAGCACGTCATGGAGGTCCGCCCGCACCACATCCAGGGTGATGCGCTGGGACTCGGCTCGAGGTGGATCCGCCAGGGCTGGCGTGGACAGCAGCACCACCGCGGCGAGGGCGGCTCGGACAAGGCTCATGGGCTCCTCCAGGACGGTAAGGCCCCAGGATAGCGAGCCCTCCCGCCCTCGAACCTGCCTCCTGGAAACCTTTGGATTCAGGGCGGAACTACCCTGGCAGCCATCCTGCGCCCGTCTCCCACCTCGAAGGTTTGTGGCCGAATTTCATTTTCGCGGGTCTTTTTCGCAGATTGCAGTCGGCCACAGGGGTTTCACCATCCAGGCACTGGTTCCCCGACGACAGTGCTTGGACGACCCGTGGTTTCTCGCAGCCGTGATGCTCCTTCAACCCCCGGGAGCATCACGGCTGTGGTCTTTTCGGAGCCCGAGCGCTCACCCCATGTCGAGCGCGGCCCGCGCGAAGTAGCTCCACAGCAGCAGGCCCCACAGCACCAGCGAGCCCAGCCCCAGAGCGATGCCGGAGAGGGCCTGTCCCTTGCGGCCAATCGGGGGGATGGCGTGAGGATCCACCCGCCGCAGCGCCACGATGCCCACCAGCACGGCCAGCGGGGCGAACAGGGGAAAGAAGAAGGCGGCCAGGCCCAGGTTCATCGCGTCCCGGGCCCTCGGGTTGTTCTCTCGCACGTGCCACAGCCGCTGGAGCCGGGCCGCGGACACCGGGCGCTGGAAGAAGAGCCGGTTGCGCGTGTCGAAGTAGTAGACGATCGCGGCGGCACCGAGGAACAGGAAGAGGACCGCGAACCCCTGGGAGCCGGACACCCAGCACGCCTGGGTGCAGCCCAGCGAGGTGCCCACGAGCACCTCGCGCGCCCACCGCCAGCCCAGGAAGAAGGCGATGCTGGCGGCCGTGCCCGCCGAGAAGATCAGCGCGAGCGGCCACGGCGTGCGCCGCTCCACCACCGCGAGCACCGTGGCCACCCCGAGCCCCAGCCCCACGGCACCCACCACCCAGCTGGAGGCATCTCGCCTTCCCCACAGCTTGAGGCGGAAGCGCTCCAGGTAGTCCACCTCCGGGCGGGCCGCGCACGCCGAGCACCACGCCTTGCCGAACACCCACCGCACGCAGCCGGCACAGAAGAAGGTGCCGCAGCGCGAGCAGGTGCCGGTGGCGGCTTCTTCCGGGTGGGTGGCGCAGCGGGGCGCCAGCGGCCCCAGCGGCACGTCGAGGCTGGACACGCTCGCCAGTCTCTCACGGCGGCGGCGCTCCCCGCAGTCCCACGCCTGCCCCCGAAGCCGGAAGAAAGGCTCAACAACGAACGCGCGGCGTTCTTCCCCGAGGTGATCCTTGCCCACCTGCGGGGTAGCACGTGCTAAGCGCAGGCCCAGTCACAGGAGGCTCACGCCGCGCATGAAAGCCCTCGCCGCCGCTGTCATCCTCGCGCTCGGTCTGCCCGCGCTCGCCCAGGAGGCGAAGCCGCTGGAGCCGGGCCGCGAGTCCCTCGCGATTCCCTATGAGAAGTACAAGCTCAAGAACGGCCTGGAGGTCATCCTCTCCGTGGACCGCAAGCTGCCCATCGTCGCGGTGAACATCTGGTACCACGTGGGCGCGTACCACGAGACGCCGGGCCGCACCGGGTTCGCCCACCTCTTCGAGCACATGATGTTCCAGGGCTCCAAGAACGTGGCGGATGACGTGCACATCTCGCTGCTGGAGCAGCTGGGCGCCACGGACCTCAACGGCACCACCAGCTTTGATCGCACCAACTACTTCGAGACCGTGCCCAGCAACCACCTGGAGACCGCGCTCTGGCTGGAGAGCGACCGGATGGGCTTCCTGCTGGACACCCTCACCCCGGAGAAGCTCGAGACGCAGCGCGAGGTGGTGAAGAACGAGCGCCGCCAGGGCACCGAGGCGGCTCCCTACGGCCTGGCCCAGGAGAAGTTCTGGCAGGCCCTGTTCCCGCTGCCTCACCCGTACCACGGGGAGGTCATCGGCTCGATGGAGGACCTGAACGCGGCCAACGTGGCCGACGTGAAGGACTTCTTCCGCAAGTGGTACGCGCCCTCCAACGCCACGCTCGCGGTCGTCGGAGACTTCGACGTGGCGAAGACCAAGGCCCTGATCGAGAAGTACTTCGGCTCCCTGCCCAGCGGCCCCAAGCCGGAGAAGCCCCAGGTGGCGCCGGTGAAGCTCACGGGCGAGAAGGTGATCCGCCATGACGAGAAGGTGGCCACGCTGCCCATGCTCAGCCTGGGCTGGCTCAGCCCGCCCTACCTGACGGAGGGGGATGCCACCGCGGACGTGCTGGCCACGGTGCTGGCCACCGGCAAGGCCAGCCGCCTCTACAAGCGCCTGGTGCTGGACAAGCAGATCGCCCAGAGCGTGGAGGCCAGCCAGCAGAGCCTGGGCGCCCAGTCCGCCTTCACCATCGAGGTGGTGGCCCGGCCCGGCGTCTCCACCGAGGCGCTGCAAAAAGAGGTGGATGCCGTGCTGGAGGACATCCGCAAGAACGGCATCACCCAGGAGGAGCTCAACCGCGCTCGCACCCGCTATGACACGCGGATGCTCTCCGGGCTGGAGTCGGTGGGCGGCTTCAGCGGCAAGGCGGACGTGCTCCAGAACTACAACCAGTTCGTCGGCGAGCCGAGCTACCTGGCGCAGGATCTCGCGCGCTACCAGGCGGTGTCCGTGGAGGACGTGAAGCGCTACGCCAACGAGAACCTGCGTCCGGACGGGCGCGTGGTGCTGCACGCCGTGCCGGCGCCGCAGGCCGCCCCCGCCTCCCCGAAGGAGAACAAGTGATGCGCCGCCTCTTCCTCGCTGTCTCCCTGCTGGCGCTGGCCTCGTGCGCCACCACCTCTCAGCCTGAGACGAAGCCCGAATCTGCTCCCGCTCCCCAAGCCGAGGCGCCCAAGGCCGAGGCACCCAAGGCCGAAGCGCCCAAGGCCGAGGACGCCGAGGCCTTCCGCGCGAAGATGCCGGCGCCGGGCAAGGCGCCCGAGCTGGTGCTGCCCGTCTTCGAGCAGGTGAAGCTGGACAACGGCTTGACCGTGCTGGTGAACGCGCGCCACGAGCTGCCGCTCGTCTTCCTGGGCGTGGCCTTCGCCGAAGGCGGCTCGCAAGACCCCGCGAGCCAGGGCGGCCTGGCGGACCTCACCTACAAGATGCTGCTCGAGGGCGCGGGTGGAAAGGACACCATCGCCCTGGACAACGCCTTCGCGGATCTGGGCGTGTCGCCCTCCGTGACGGTGAGCCCGGACGGGGCCGTGGTGGGCGTGCGCGTGCTGACGCGCAACGCGGACAAGGCCCTGGCGCTGCTGTCGGACGTGGCGCGCAGGCCCACCTTCGCGCAGAAGGACTTCGACCGGCGCAAGAAGCAGCAGCTGGCGGACCTGGTGCGGCGGCTGGGCACTCCCAGCTTCCTGGCGAACCAGGCGTACCTCCAGGCCGTCTTTGGCGCGAGCCACCCGTACGGACACCCGGTGTCGGGCACGCCTGCCACCGTGGACAAGATCACGCTGCAGGACGCGAAGCGCTTCTACCAGAAGAACGTGGGCCCCAAGACCGCGGCGCTCGTGGTGGTGGGGGATGTCACCAAGGAGCAGGCCGTGGCGTGGGCGAAGAAGTACTTCGGGGACTGGAAGGGCGAGGCGATGCCGGCACCGCCGCCCCCCGCGCCCCCCGCGCCGCCGAGGGACTCGCTGTTCGTGGTGTACAAGCCCGGCCTGGAGCAGTCGTACATCATGGTGGGCCGGCCCGGCATCTCCGCGAACCACCCGGATCAAGAGGCGCTGGAGCTGGCCACCACGGTGTTCGGCGGCTTCTTCGGCAGCCGGTTGAACATGAACCTGCGCGAGGCCAAGGGCTACACCTATGGCGCCGGGGCCAGCTCGGATCCGCGCCTGGGCGTGGGACCGCTCACCGCCTACTCGCAGGTGCGCGCGGACGTGACGGGCCCCGCGCTGGGCGAGTTCATCCACGAGCTGAACGACATCAAGACCCGGCCCATCACCTCGAAGGAGCTGGAGGCGGCTCGCGAGGGCCTCATCCGCTCGTACCCCGGCATCTTCGAGACGGTGGAGTGGGTGGGCGCCAACGCCGCCACGCTCTTCTTCAAGCGGCTGCCGATGGATGAGTTCGCCCACCAGATCGCCGGGCTGGAGAAGGCCACCCCCGCCGAGGTGCAGCGCGTGGCCGAGGCGTACTTCAACCCCAGCTCGATGCAGATCATCGTCGTGGGGGATCCGGACATCCTCCAGAAGCAGGTGGGCACGCTGAACCTGGGCAAGCTCATCGCCGTGGATGTGGCCGGAGCGGGGACGCCCGCTCCAAGCAAGGCCGAGAAGAAGTAGGCCCGCGCACCGAGGTGGTTCCAGGCGCCGGAGCTCCCCACGGGGCTCCGGCGCTCTGCGTTCATGGCTGCTCGCTGTGCGGGCGGCTAGCTCTTCTCTTCCTCGGCCTCCTCGCGGCCACGCTGCTCGCGCTCCAGCTCGTCCGCCTCGTCGATGGGGCTGCGGATGTCCGGCACGTCACCTCCCACCGGGCCATCGCTGTCGAGGGCGAACTTCTGCTCGCGGGTGTCATGCTTGGACTGGTCCGCGTAGAGGGGCTTGGTGTCATCGGCCTCGAGTCCGCGCTCGACACGGTCCTTGGCGAACGGGGGCTTGTGGGAGGCCTCCTTGCCACCCTTGAGAGGGTCATACTTCCGGCTGCTCATGGTCGGTCTCCTCGTTCCGGGCGCGGAGGGCCCGCGCCTCCCGAGGTTCAATCTCGGGGCGATGGCATCGCGCACCAAGCTGCCTCGAAGGAAGCGTGCCCCTGCTCGCCCGGATGGGAGGTAGCCACCGGACAAGCTTCCGCTCCGTCACACGGCGCGCTGCTCTTCAACCGCCAGGAGCGTAAGCCGCTCCGCCGAGCCTCACGCCTCGATGGCGTCGAAGCTGCGCGGCCGCAGCAGGCGCAGCGAGAGCATCAGCGCCAGGAAGAACACCGCGGCCGAGACGGTGATGAAGCGCACTCCCACGCGGTCCGCCAGCGCGCCCTGCATCCACACGCCCAGCGCGTACCCCGCGTTGAGCACCATGCCGTAGAGGCTGCTCATCCGCGCTCGCAGCTCCCGAGGCGCCCGCGACTGGCAGATGGTGTGGATGCCCGTCAGGCAGATCATGTAGCTGGCACCCAGAAAGAAGATGCCCCCCGCGGCCGTCACCAGCGTGGGCGACAGCCAGTACAGCGCGGCGATAGGGCCAAGGGCGAGCATCACGCCCTCCTGCACGCGCTTGCGCCCGAAGGCGTCGATCAGCATGCCCACGCCCACCGCGGCCACCACCGCCCCCGCACCCTGCGAAGTCACCAGCAGCGACGCGGCCGAGGCCCCCTGCCCGAACACGCGGATGGCGAACACCGGCACCAGGCCGATGAAGGGCGCCACCAGCACCGCGACCACCAGCGTGCTCGACAGCATCAGCCGGATGCCCGCGTCCTGGCGTGCCACCTCCACGCCTCGGGCGATGTCCGCCCACAGCGCCTTCCACAAGCCCTTGAGCTCGAACGCACGCGAGTCCTTGGCGGTGCGCAGCCTCGACAGCGCGGCCAGCACCGCCACGAAGGACAGCGTGTTGATGAGCAGCGCCCACGCAATTCCACCCACGGCCAGCACCAGCGTGGCGAGCAGCGGTCCGATGACGCGCCCCAGGTTGAACTGGGCGGAGCTCAAGCTCAGCGCGCTGTGGAGATCCTCCGGGGGCACGAGCTCGGCGAGCAGCGCGGAGAAGGCCGGGCCGCTGAGCATGTTGAAGCAGCCGTTGAGGAACGCGGTGACGGCCACCAGCGGCACGCTCAGGTGGTGGGTGAAGGCGAGCACCGTGAGCATCGTCGCCAGCAGCATCTGCCCCAGCGTGGCCACCGCCACATAGGTCCGCCGATCAAAGCGGTCCGCCAGCGCTCCGCCCAGCGGCGAGAGCACCAACCCCGGCAGGTACGAGAGCGCCGCCACACCGCCCGTCCACTCGGCCTTGCCCGTCACCTCGGTGACGTAGACGCCGAGCGCCACCGTCTCCATCCAGGTGCCGATGTTGGACACCAGCGAGCCGGTCCAGACCGGGAGGTAGCCGGGATGTCCAAAGGCCCGGAGCGAGGAGATGCGCGAGAGGCGAAGTGCGGGCACGGCCATTCCTTGTAACGCAAGCCTCGGACACGCGCTCGGTGGGCCGAGTTCCCACTCTTGGAGCTCCAATGAACTGAAGCCCCAGGTTGGATCAGCCAGCCTTCAGCATTCTGTTCTCAACAGTGTGTCGTGTGCCGAGCCGCGCGCTACGGCGAGCCCTGCTGTGAGGAGACGGGCGCCCGGCCGCGCGGTGAAATGGCGCCGTCCTCGGAGATCTGCGCACCCGTCTGCGGGAAGTCCTCGGCCGTGAGCTTGCGCACCAGGGAGATGACGCCGTTCTTTGGATCCGGCTCCGGCAGGCCCTGGCCCAGCTGCCGCGTGGGGAGGATGCGGCCGGAGAGGAACTGGCCGGCGCGATCCAGCTCCACCTCGAGCACCATGCCCAACCCTTGAGCGCCCGTCAGGGTGAAGCGCCCGTAGGTGGCGAAGTTGCCCATGGAGTAGGCGATCAGCCGGCCCTTGTAGAACTCCATGGCCCGCGCCACGTGCGGACCGTGGCCGAGGACCAGGTTCGCTCCCGCGTCGATGACGGCGTGGGTGAAGGCGCGCAGGTCTCCGCGGTTCTCGCCGATGAACATCTCCTTGCCGGGGGGTACGTGCACGGCCTTGGCGCCCTCGGCGCCGCCGTGGAACGAGACGATGACCAAGTCATGCTTGGCCGCCACCGAGCGCACCAGCTCCTTGGCCGTGGGGATGTCGTTGACGTAGTTGCACGAGGCGGAGGTGTGGAACGCGATCAGGCCGATGCGCAGCCCGTTGCGCTCCAGCGTGGCCACGGTGCCCGCGGGTCCGCTCCAGGCGATACCGAGCTTGTCCAGGGTGGACTCGGTCTGCCGCCGGCACTCCTCGCCGAAGTCGCCCGAGTGGTTGTTGGCGGTGGAGACCACGTCCACGCCCGCGTCCTTGAGCGCCTGGCCGAAGGCGGTGGGCGAGCGGAACGCGTAGCAGTTCTTGGGCGAGCGGCACTTCGTCGTCTCGCCACCGTCGCACAGCGGGCCCTCGAGGTTCACGAAGGTCATGTCCGCGTCCTCCAGCAACGGGCGCACGGCGGAGATGACCCCGTCGGGGCCGTTGGGAGGCAGGTGTCCCTCGGGAACGGTGGTGCCGAGCATCACGTCTCCGGTGGCGCGGATGCGAAGCTTCGTGCTCTCGGGAGGCGCCGCGCGCTGCGAGGGCTCGGGAGCTACGGCGGGCGCGGCCTGGGCAGCGGACGTGGGAGGCACAGCGGCAGGCGCAGCAGGGGGCGCGGCGGGAGAAGCAGCCTGCGGTATAGCGGCGAGCATCAACAGCAGGAGAACGGACGAAGGCATGGCGCGCGCATATTACGGTTCTCGTGCTGCTCCGAAGAGAAACCGCTGGTTCGAGCCGAGCGCTCGCTCACTGCCCAAGCAGGTTCAAGCGCCTCCTCCCTGACTGGAGCCCTGAGGAGCCTGGGGCTCAAGCTCGCTCGGAGCGGGGAGGATCCATCAGCGCTGCCACTTCCGGCGCGTATCCCCCCGGGCCCTCGCCATGGACGATGAGCGGCGCGAGCACCTTCAGCCCGCGATCGCTGTCCCTCAGCGCATGCACGAGGAAGCGCGTGGCGGGCGAACCCGCCCTCGCGTGGATCAGGCGCAGCGCCCGAGGGAACAAGCGAGCCGAGGTGAGCAGCCCGAGCACCTCCGTCAGCCGAGAGGCCGGGTACACCAGGCTCACGCCGCCGCCGGGTGCCAGCGCGTGCCGGGCCGCGGAGACCACCGCGGGCGCATCACACGCCAGCTCCTGCTTGGACAGGGCGCGCTCCGGGTCCGGGCTGATCACTCCGGCGCTCCGAGGACGGAAGGGGGGATTCGAGACGACGAGGGCATAGCCCCCGGCCGGGAGCAGCGTCCGGGCCTCGCGGAGATCTCCAAGCAAGGGCCTGATCCGGCCTTGCAGCCCGTTGAGCGCCACGCCTCGCACCAGCCGCGCGTGCACCGTGGGTTGGAGCTCCAGCGCATCAATGGGGCCTCGGCCGAACTGGCGCGCGAGCAGGAAGGACACCACGCCGCTGCCCGCGCCGAGCTCCAGCACGGCTCCCTCCGAGGCTCCCTCCGAAGCAGCGAACGCCGCCAGCAGCACGGCATCCAGGTTGAAGCGGTAGCCGCCTCGGCGCTGCAGCACGCGCACGCCCGACGTCCCGATGGAGTCGAGCGTCTCCTCCGGTGGAGAGAGGCTCACCGCTTCGCCGCCAGGCGCTCCGCCATCTGGATGACGTGTGTCTCCACGCAGGTCTGATCCAGCACGTTGATCTCCGCCAGACCCGTGGGGCTCGTCACGTTCACCTCGGTGAGGTAGTCGCCGAGCACGTCGATGCCCACCACCAGCAGCCCCCGCTCGAGCAGCTTGGGCTTCAAGCGCGCGCAGATCTGCTTCTCCCGCTCCGTCAGCGTTGTCTTCACCGGCTTGCCGCCGGCGGCCATGTTGCCCCGGTGATCATCATCCGAGGGCACTCGCAGCACCGCGCCCCGGGGCTCGCCGTCCACCAGGATGATGCGCTTGTCCCCCTGGCGGCTCTGCGGCACGTACGCCTGGGCCATGATGGCCTGGCGGCCCAGGTTCGTGAGCATCTCCAGCATGGAGCGCATGTTCCGGTCTCCCTGGGCGCAGAAGACGATGCCCTGGCCCCCGAACCCGTCGATGGGCTTGAGGATCGTCCCGGCCGGGTGCCTTCGGATGAAGTCCATTAGGACGGACTTCTCCCCGGAGACACACGTCTCCGGCATCAGCTCCGGGAAGTTCAACGTGTAGAGCTTCTCGTTGGCGTCCCGGATGCCCTGCGGGCTGTTGATGTAGACCGGAGGCCGGCCCGAACACAGCTCCACCAGCTGGGTGGCGTGCAGAAACTCCGCGTCCACCGGCGGATCCTTCCGCATGAAGAGCACGTCCAGGCTGGAGATGCTCCGCACCGACTCGTCGAGCACCTCGAAGTGGCGCCCGGCCTCCCGCCGCACGGTGACGGTGCGCATGCGGGCCTCGGTGGCCGTCCCGGAGAAGCGCAGCCAGCTCTGCTCGAAGTAGCGCACGGTGTGCCCGCGCTTCTGCGCCTCCAGCATCATCTGGAACGTGGAGTCATGGTCCACCCGCACGTGCTCGAGCGGGTCCATCAAGAAGCCGAAGGTGAGCGGAGCCATCTCAGTGGGCCTCGGGGATGTCGTTGAGCGAGAAGCGGTGCAGCGCAGTCTTACCCGCTTCGATGGGCACGGACAGCACTCGCTGCTTCTTGTCAGGGCCCACGATGCGCAGCAGGTTGGTCCCCACCGGCATCGGCGTATTGAACAGCGGAGTCTTTCCCAGCAAGCGCTTGCCCAGGAACACCTGGGCCTCCGGGTTGATGACGAGCGTCATCTTCCCCTGCGCGGTGCGGCTCCCCTTCGAGGGCTTCTCTGCTCCCTCCTTGGTGCTCGGGCTCTCCTTGGCTCCGGGCTGGGCGGCCTTGCCGTCCTGCGCTCCCGGGGCCTCCGCCACACCCGGGGCCGCGGGGCCCGCGTCCGAGGCGTCGCTGGTGGGTTTGACGGGCTGGCCCGGCTCGGGGAACACCTTGAGCCGCGGGTCCGCGTACGTCTTCACGACGGGCTCCGGCTGCACCTCGTCGTTCAGCCGCTTCGTCAGCGTCAACGCCAGGTAGCCGCCGCCCAGCACGATGCTCGTCAACACCCCGATCCACAGCACCGTGTTCAGCGTCTTGCCGCCGCCGGGGCTCGAGTCTCGCATCGTCTGGGGTGCCACCCGGGTGGCGGGGACGCGGACGTCCTCTTCCGTGAGCGACGGATCCAGCTTCACGTTGGAGGTCTCATCCTCCTCCAAGGTGGGTGACCTCCGCGGCGGGGCCTTGGGCGCGGGGGCCTTGGGTACCTTCTCCTCGTAGGGCTCGGTTCTGTGTCTCTTCGGGTGGAGCGAGGCGAAGATGTCCTCGGCCGCCGCGTTGGCCGAGGCGTCAGCGCTCTCCAGCAGCGTGCGCGTGGCCGTCATCTTCTTCTCGAAGAGCTGGCGCATCACCGCCGCGCGGCGATCCGCGTCCCACAGCTCCCGGCCCGCGGTCTGCTCCAGCGCTCGCGACAGATCCTTGGCGGTCTGGAACCGCCGCTCAGGATCTCTCTCGAGCGCCCGGAGGATGACCGCCGCCAGCCCCTCGAACATGCCCATCGACGGGTGCCGCGGCGCGGGAATGGGCGCCTCGAGGATGTTCACCATCTCGTCGCGCTCGGTCTTCCCCGCGAAGAGCCGCTCCCCGGTGGCCAGCTCCCAGAGCACCACCCCCACCGAGAACACATCGCTGCGGCCGTCGAGCTTCTCGCCTCGCACCTGCTCCGGAGACATGTACCCGGAGGTGCCCTTCACCGTCCCCGCACGCGTGCGCTCCAGGCTGTTGCGCGCCTTGGCGATGCCGAAGTCCAGCAGCTTCACCACTCCGTCGTACGTCACCATGATGTTCTTCTGGGCGACGTCGCGGTGGATGATGGGGCTGGGCCGGCCCGAGGGGTCCGTGAACGTGTGCGCGTAGTGCAGCGCCTGGCAGACGTCGCGCACCGCCGACACGCTGTACTCCAGGGGGATGGGCTCCTGGCGGCGCCGGTACGCGGCGGTGAGCTGATCCAGGTTCTGCCCGGCGATGAACTCCATGGCCAGGAACAGGCCGTCGTCCTCCTCGCCCAGCTCGAACACCTGCGCGATGTTCGGGTGGTTGAAGGCGGCGGTGATGCGCGCCTCGTCCAGGAACATGCGCACGAACTGCTCGTTGCCGCGCACGTCCGGGAGGATGCGCTTGAGGGCCACGTACTTGCGGAAGCCTCCCGGCCCCGCGGTGAAGCCGAGGAACAGCTCGGCCATGCCTCCCACGGAGAGCTGGGTGATGATCTGGTACTTGCCGATCTGCTCGCTCTGGGGGTCATCCGACCCGACCGGCGCCCATTTTCCCGATGCGGCCATGGGCTCGAAGGATAGCCCGGACCCGCTGCGCGACAGGCACTTCCGTGCACCGCGGGGGCCCGCTGCGGCACCGCCTGCCTGCCCCAGCTCCGGGAGCCCTCACCCCCAGTGGAGTCGTGTAGGCCGCCCCACCCTGTGGGAGTCCTGTGGACGACAGACAGACCCCTGTGGAGAAACCGTCACGGGCAGGGGCCCCTGTGGGCCGCTGGGGAAAAACGCCAACTTGTCCACATGACGCAATCCAGAGATTCTCTTGGGATTGCAGGGGCTTACTGACTTTTCCCCAAGTCTGCGCGACCGGCTGTCACTACTGCTAGATCTCCTCTCTCTATAACCTATGGAAGAAGAAGCAGGGCCTGGGGACGGAAGGTGTGCACGGGCCGGGATTTCGGCAAGGGGGGCCGGAATTCTGATCCGCGAATGGAGCTTCCGGGCCCGGTCCGGGGGTAGAGTGCGCGCCCCGTGCATACCCCGCTGCTGCTCCTGCTCTGTCTCGGTGCCGCTTCGCCCTCGGGCGAGGAGCGCTCGCTCGCGCGGGCCGAGCGCCTCTTCGACGCGCTGGAGTTCGATGCGGCCGCCACGGCCTTCGACGCCGCGCTGCGGGAGCCGGCCACGCGGGAGGAGCGCCTCCGGGAGTGGAAGGGACTGGCGCTGTCCAAGGCCTTCATGGGCCAGGGCAAGCAGGCCCAGGCGTACTTCGAGGAGCTGCTGGCCATTGATCCGGACGCCGACGTGAGCCGCTCGATGGGGCCGAAGATCCGCAAGCCCTTCGATGCCGCGCGCCGGAAGATGCAGGGCACGCCGCGAGCGGTGCTGAAGGTGACGCGGCGCGAGGATGGGCAGGTGGAGGCGGAGCTGGAGCATGCGCTGGCGCGGGTGACGAAGGTGGCCGTCTACGTGCGGCAGCCGGGAGACGCCTCGTTCCAGGTGACGCAGGGCGAGGCGCCCGGGCCGGTGGTGGCGAAGGCCCCCGCGGAGCGAGCGGTGGAGGCGTACGCGGAGGCGCTCGACGAGGCCCAGGGTGTGCTCGTCCTGCAAGGCAGCGCCACGGCTCCGCAGCGCTTCGAGGCCACGAAGGAGCCTCCCCCGGCGGTGAAGGCGGCCAAGGAGCCGGTGCGCGAGGAGGTGGCTGTCGAGGAGCGCCACCGGCCGGTGTGGCCCTTCGTGGTGGGCGGAGCCGGGCTGGTGGTGGCCGCTGGCGTGGTGGCGGGCATCGTCCTCTCCCAGCCGCCGGAGCTGAAGCTGCCGCCCGCGGACCGCACGGGGCGGCTGCCATGAGCCCCGCCCGGTTCGCGGTGGTGCTGCTGGGGGTGCTCGTGTGGGCCGCGTGCGAGAAGACCGAGCCCCTGGTGCCGCCGGACCTGTGCGCCACCGTGGCGTGCTCCACCGGGCAGACGTGCGTGGAGGGCCGGTGCCTGGCCACCACGTGCCGAGGCATTGCCTGTGGCCTGGGCCAGGTCTGCGAGCGCGAGGCCTGCGTGGAGGCAGCGTGCCTGGGCGTCACCTGCGCGGACGGCCAGCGCTGCCGGGGAGGGACGTGCACCCGGGTGAGCTGCTCGCAGGGCTCGTCGTGCTACCCCACGGAGCGGTGCACGGACTCGGCCTGCGTGTTCGACACCTGCATTGGCATCAAGTGCCCTCAAGGCACGGTCTGCCGGGCGGATGGGGCGTGCCGCAGCGTGGCGTGCACGGGCGACTACAACTGCGAGCAGACCGAGCGCTGTGGCCCGGACGGGCGCTGTGTGCCCACCTCGGGCTGCGCGGCGGTGCGCTGTCCGGCCCAGCAGGTGTGCCGGGAGGGAGCGTGCCAGGCCCTGGCGTGCTCCGCGGACAAGGACTGCATGGCGGGCGAGCTCTGCCGCTTCGGCACGTGCCTGGCCTCCACGGATCCGTGCGCGGCGGTGAGCTCGTGCCCCTCGGGACAGGTGTGCCGGGAGGGAGCGTGCGTGCAGCAGGCGTGCGGAGCGGGCAAGCCGTGTCAGGGGCTCGAGGGTTGCCGCGCGGGCGTGTGCGAAGGGCCGTTGCGAGCCGAGGCCCAGGGCCTGGCGCCTGCGGCGGGCCAGCTCGGCACCAAGGGACCTGGGAGCATCGGCGGAGGCGTGGGCGGAGCGCCGCTCCAAGGCCCCACGCACACGCTCCAGCCTGGAGCGTTCTGACCCGATACCTCTCCTCGACGGGAGCCAACCTCGTCGCCGCGCAGTGGGCCCCGGAGCGGGCCTCAGTGCGGCGGGCGCAGGTGCTGCAGCAGTTTCGGTAGCTCTTGCAGCAGTTTCGCGTCGAGCTGCTCCAGCGCGTGACGGATGGCCTCCAGGTGCTCGTTGGAGCCGCCCTTGCGGGCCAGCCGGTGCAGCACGCGCAGTTGCTGGTTGCGCACCACGAGCCGCGCCAGCACTTCCTCCAACTGCTCGCCTAACTGGGGAGGCGGTGGAGGTTCAGTGCCGAGCCGCTCGCGGAGCTGCTCGATCAAGGTCGTGAGCTGCCGGGACTCGTTGTAACCCGCCGCGCGCTGCATGGTGAATCCACCACCTCCAGAGGGTCACCGCTCAGGCGTCCTGCCGCTTCCAGTTCAGCCCGGTGAGCATCAGCCGCGAGTGCGGATCATCCATCTCCACGCTCACCGTGCAGCCCGCTACCTCCAGACACATAGCATAGGTGTAGCCGTGGGTCTGGCCCGCGCGCTCCTGCCCCGTGAGAGCGGCCACGCGGAACAGCTCGGCCAGCACCTGCTGCCGCACGTACGCGGGCAGCGTGTTCATGGTTGGCTGCAAGGCCCGCGGAATGAGCACCGTGAAGGCTCGGGGCTGTGTGTCCGCTTCCGTGAAATCCGTGGCATTGACGTGGTCCATGACCCATGGCGATGCCAGAACCGTACCCAGTCAAGGCCTAGCGATTCCGAGCACTTGGCTGCCCGCCTGGCAAGGGCCAGGGCCTGAAGCTGTAGAAAGGACAGTCCGAAGCGCCAGCCGAGGGAGTCAGATCAGGGGATGCGGCAGCAGATGGCGTAGGCGGTGGGCGCCACGGCGGTGTGCGTGCGGCAGACATAGCCGGGCACGCTGCCAGCAGGGGTGGACCCATCGACGGCGGTGACGCCCGTGGGCCCGAAGGTGGTGCCCGCGCCCACGGCACTGGCTTCCAAATCCGTGCAGCCGCCCCCGGTGAGGATCTCGTTGGTGGCACACCAGGCCGTGGAGACCGACGCGGAGGTGTTGCCGGTGGCGGTCTTATAGGTGCACGTCAGCGTGTGGGTGTGGTTGGAGCGCGCGGCGGTGTTGGCGCTGCCGGTTCCGGCGAAGTTCACCGAGAGATCTTTGGCAGCATTGAGGGTGAGGCCGTTGCCGTAGGTGTTCGGCGCGTTGTTCAGCTTCGTCTTGTCGGCGGCGGCCATGAAGCCATCCACGGTGGGAGTGGCCACGGGGTGGGTATGGGAGGCGTCCGCGAAGGTGGAGGCGGCGCGGCCCTGGAGCTTGTTGCTGTCATCCGCCAGCGGAACCAGGCTGTGCGTGTGGTTGACGTCCGCGAAGGTGGAGGCGGCGCGGCCCTCGAGGCGGTTGCTGTCATCGGCGCGCAGGGCGTACGGCACGGAGACGACGGGCAGGCGCGGGGTGAGCTCGGACTGGCCCACGATGGAGACACCCAGGTAGAGCGCCTGGCCGTTGAGGACGCCCGCGGGCAGGGGAGCCGAGGCGCCGAGCACCACCGCGTAGTACCCGTTGGTCACCGGGGTGCCCAGGTGGCTCTCCTCCCAGAGCGGGGCGCCGCCGGTGGCCGTGGCATAGAGATCGAAGCGCAGATCCTGGGCCGCCGTCTCCGGCGAGCCATCCGCGCGCACCAGGCGTCCCTGGAAGGTCATCTGCCGGGGCAGGTCCACCGCCCGAGCGGAGGGCGCGAGCAGGACGGCACTGGCCACGGCGAGCACGAGGAGCAGGCGGGGCAGAGGCATGGTGATTCCAGAGCAGGAGAGGTGATCCATGTTGAATCCTCGGGCCACGAGGAGTGGCTGGCCAACAGGCGTGCGAGGGGAGCGTACGGAAGGGGCCTCGCGTGCGGCGGCGCCGAGGACTATACGCCTCCGGGCGAGGTTCACCGATGGGATGCGCGAAAACAGCGGCTGGGGCAGTGTGGGTCCCTCTCGTGGTGGGCCTGGCGGTGGCGGTGCTCGGGGCGGGCTGCCACAACGAACAGACGCTGGTGGACACTCAGGGCCGGCTGCGCCTGTCGGCCGAGCAGGTGACGTTCCCCAGCACCTACGTGGGGACAACTCGCGAGCAGACGGTGCGAGTCCTCAATGCGGGCCGCTCGGCGCTGCGGATCAGCTGGACACCCGTGGACGCGCCCTTCACGGTGGAGGGGCTGCCGGATCGGCTCGGCACGGACGAGGCGGAGCTGCGGGTGCGCTTTGCTCCCATGGCGCCGGGCTCGTACTCGGCCACGTTGACGGGCACGGCCTCGGGGGGCGGCACGGTGACGCTGACGCTGACGGGCGAGGGGCTCGCCATCCCCGCCTGCCCCACGCCGACGGCCTGCCACAGCTTCACCTTTGATGTGGCGACGGAGCAGTGCGTGGAGGCGCAGCTGCCGGACGGCATGGCGTGCGACCCGGGCAACGAGTGCGTGGTGGGCGCCACGTGCCAGGCGGGCCGGTGCAAGGGCCAGGAGCGGGTGTGCGACGACGGCAATGCCTGCACCACGGACGTGTGCAACCCGCTGGACGGGTGCCAGGCCGTGCCGGCGCCGCCGTGCCCGGGAGACGGGGTGTGCCAGGTGGGCGTGTGCGATCCAGTGAAGGGCTGCGGGCTGGCGAAGGCCCCGGACGGCACCTTCTGCGGCCCTCGGCGCGGGTGCGATGTGGCGGACGTGTGCGTGGACGCGAAGTGCGTCGCGAGGGATCTGCCGGACGGCTTCCAGTGCGAGCCCGCCACGCCGTGCCAGGGCGAGGGCCGCTGCGATGGCTCGGTCTGCGCGCGCCCGCCGCCCACGGTGCTGGCGCCCAACTGGACGCTGGACGCGCAGAAACAGTCGGTGGACCTGCACGACATGATGGTGTGGCCGGATGGGAACGTGACGCTCTCGGGCTTCTTCGCGAGCCCGGTGCTGGACGCGACGAGCGACACGCCGCGGGTGTCTCAGGGCACGGCCCGGCGCTGCATGCTGTGGAACGCGCGCCTGCTGTGCATGGACTCTCCGCAGCAGGGGCAGGTGTCGCTGGTGGAGCGGACCACGGGCGTGGCCCGGTGGAGCTTCACGCTGGCGGCGGCCCGGCCGGATCTGGCGGCGATGACGAACCAGACGCTCTTCATGGCGCGGCTGGCGGTGATGGCCTCGGACCGGCTGGCGGCGCTCTTCGAGGCGTACCCCGTGAACGAGCCGAGCAACACGCTGTGCCGGGTGTACTTCCTGGTGGTGCTGGACGCGAAGGGAGGGCTGGTGTCGGCGGGGCAGCTCACGGATCCGCTGCTGGCGCAGTGCAACCACCCGCACCCGTTCGGGCTGGTGTCGGATGTGGCGGGAGATCTGTACCTGACCTTCTCGCCGACGGTGAACGCGGGGGCGCCGCTGCAGGCGGGCTCGCCCACGCTGGTGATGGCGTACTCGTCGGATGGGGTGGAGCGGTGGCGGAAGACGCTGCCCATGCATGGCGGTGAGCTGGGGACGGTGCGAGGGCTGCTGTTGCCCGAGCGCGCCAGCCAGGCGCTGCGGACGCAGGACGGGGCGGAGGTGGGCGCGCTGCCGGTGCTGGGGCGGGTGGTGGCGACGCGGGAGGTGATGGTGCCGAGCCCCGCGGGCACCACGGTGAACCCGGATGCGACCGTGGTCAGCTCTCCCGAGCTGAAAGGGTACACGGTGCCAGAGCTCACGCCGGCGTGGACCTACCGGCTGGGGGAGGGACAGAGCTTCGTGTCGAAGGAGCTGCGGCTGGCGGAGACGCGGCCCGGAGCGGACGCCGAGGGCATCGAGACGCTGGTGCTGGGCTTCGTGGCGGACAACTTCACGCCGACGCTGGTGGGGGTGCGAGCGAAGGATGGCTCGGAGGCGTTCCGGTGTGCGCTCTCCTACTCGCCGCGCACGATGCCGCAGCTCTTCGAGCTGGGCCCGGAGAGCCTGGTGCTGATGGACGGGGCGAGCACCTGCGGCGAGTGTGATTTGCCCTTCGCCAACAGCCGTGCGCGCTTCCAGCGCTTCCCGCTGCCGGGGCTACAGCCCGCGGAGCAACCCTGGCCGGGGACGTTCGGAGGCCCGGGCCACGGCCACCACGAGCTCCCGGTGCGCAGCTCGCCGTGATGGCCAGAGATTCCAAATCGAGCAGTGCGCTAAGGAGATAGCGCTCAACGAGTCTCTGACCATCGTGGGTTCTGGGTACGACGAGACTGCCGAGGAATGCGAGAACCAATGCTTCATCCATGTTCCGGCAGCATCCGAGCAGGCGCCGCTCCAGACAACGTTGCGGGGCCTGTCCATCCTGCCCTACTCTACGGGTCATGCTGCCCGTTCGACGGCACGTCCGCTATCCCGTGACTCCACTCCCCAGGCCCGCGCACAGCCGGGGCTCGTGGCGCCCTCCCAGGCAGGTCGATCCCTTGTGGGTCCAGTTCGTGCGCGCCTTCTTGTTCTACATGCTGTTTCTGATCAACGACTCGGGCCACCAGCGCGCACCCGCCATCAAGCTCGCCCCGACCACCGTCGAGAAGCAGAAGAAGCCAGAGCGCACCGAGCGGCTGGTGACCGCGGGGGTGCTGCGGGACTCGCCCAAGGACACGCGCCTGCTCTCGTTGGCGGGCAAGGTGGATGTGAGCAATCGCTACCTGTCCTCCGTGCTCGTGACGGTGGACTCCGAGGATGAGCAGGACGGAGGCGTGTGCAGCGGCGCCATCATCGGCCCCCGGCTCGTGCTGACCGCGGGCCACTGCGTGTGTCCGCGGCGGCGAGTGCCCTTCGAGACGAGCGGAACCCCGTTCATCATCGATCGCGTTGCCTGCGCGAAGAAGGCTCGGGTGACGACCTCCTTCTACGAGCCGCGCTCGGTGCTGGGAGAGGACACGTACTCGCTCCGCAACTCCCACGAGGGCACGGTGCTCCCCCATCCGGCGCTGCAAGTCCTCATCGACGCGCAGGAGCAGGTGGTCTCCAGCAGCGCGGACCTGGCGCTCATCATCCTGAAGGAGCCCCTCGAGAAGAAGTTCAAGCCGGTGCCCCTGGCGGACCGGCAGCTTCGGCCCAACGAGTCCATCGTCATCCTGGGCTCGGGCTACGACGAGCTGACCCGCGTGTATGACGGAGAGCGGCGCTCCAGCCGCAACCAGGTGAAGGAGCCGCTGCCCGAGGGCGGTGGCAGGCTGCGCATCGAGCAGCCCGGAGGCCACCACTACCGGGGCGACAGCGGAGGGCCGTGCCTGCGCGAGAGCGTCGAGGGAACCGAGCTGGTGGGCATCTCCAGCCGGAACCTGGGAGAGGGCGCCTCCATCACGAGCACCTACGCGTACCGGGACTGGCTGCGCGCGGAGCTCAAGCGCGTGGACGCCCCGCCACTGCCCGAGCGTCTGGAGTAGCCCGAAGTAACCTCCCGGCGGGCCCGTGCGTATCCCAGGCATGGACCGACGACGAAAGTGGTGGTGGGCAGGCTTGATAGTGGTTCCCCTGGTCGCGCTCGCCGCGGGCACGGGAGACAAGCCCGCGAGCGCTCCCAAGCCGGCACAGGGCTCCGAGAAGACCTCGGAGGCCTCGGCGCCGCAGAAGGCTCCGAGCCCCTCGGAGAAGGTGGTGAAGACGGACGAGGAGTGGCGCCAGCAGCTCACGCCCGAGCAGTTCCACATCCTGCGGGAGCAGGGCACCGAGCGCGCCTTCACCGGCAAGTACTGGAACAACCACGAGAAGGGCGTCTACCGCTGCGCCGCGTGCGGCCAGGTGCTCTTCTCCTCGGACACCAAGTTCGAGTCCGGCACGGGCTGGCCCAGCTTCTGGCAGCCCGTGTCCCCCGCCGCCGTGGAGCTGCACGAGGACAACAGCTTCTTCATGACGCGCACGGAGGTGCTGTGCAGCCGCTGCGGCGGGCACCTGGGCCACGTCTTCCCGGACGGCCCGGAGCCCACGGGTCTGCGCTACTGCATGAACTCGGGGGCGCTCACCTTCGAGAAGAAGCCGTAGGCGCCTCGCGGCTCAGGTGGCCAGGCCGCGATCTCTCGCCGCTCGAATCAGCGGCGTCGCGTCCCGGTTGAGCCGCTTGGACAAGTCACTCTTCGTCCCCTCCACGGTCTTATGCACCGACAGGTAGTTGTCGTAGGTGCGAGACACGATGAGCATGCCGGAGATGATGACGCGCTGGAGGCTGTTCTGCAGGTCCGAGCCCTCGATGATGACGTGGGCCACCTCGCAGTAGTTGCGCGCGGCCTTGAGCAAATGGGTGAGGTTGTTGCGCTCCTCGGCGTTGGGCACCTTCACCTTGGAGTCGATGGAGCCCACATAGAGCAACATCGCGCCGTTGAGGCGCTTGTGGGCCGAGGCCAGGGTGTCCTCCATGGCCTCGATGTCTTCCTTGGTGGGTGGACGCAACCACCGGGAGAAGATGACCCGGTCAATGATGTCCACCTTGAATGCTGTATTCACGCCATTCACGCCGTTCACGACGCCTCACTCCTCCGGGAAGGTTAGGAGCCCGGCTCCACCCGCCGAGCCTCGGCGGGCGGCTGCTACATGACATGTTTCATCCTGCACGAGCGCTCAAGCCCGAGGAAGCGCTCTGGCCCCCGAGGGCTCAACTCTGGACGAAGCTCGCGGTTGGATCGTTGAGCTTCAAGCACTTGAGCTCAGCGACACCCGCGCCGGTGTCTCCTCGGCACGCTCGGGCTTGGGTGGGTGGATGAAGGGGCGGATCTGCTCGCGCAGCTTCTCGATGGCCGCGCCGCGCGAGGCGCCGTACACGTAGCGATCCGGCCGCAGCAGCACGGTGTCGGCCTGGTACTGGGTGAACCAGGCGCTCAGCTTGCCCTCCACGTCCACCACGGCTCCAGGCCCCGCCTCGCTGGCCCGGCCGGCGGGCAGCACGCGCAGCACCCCGCCCCCCAGCTCCCGGGCGAGCGCCTCGGCCGACTGCCGCACGGGCTCGGACACGTCCGCCGCGCAGAGCGCCACGAAGCGGTTGCCCAGCACGTCATCCAGCGGCAGCGTGCCCCGGTCCGCCACGGCCACCCGCGGCTGAGGGAAGTACGTGCCCTCGGCGGCGCTGCCCTTGCGCCGGCCGTTGGAGATGAAGCCCTGGGAGATGAGCAGCTTGGGCTTGGCCTTGAACTCGCGGATGAAGCTGCGGGCGCCGGCGAGGTGGCGGTAGCTGAAGCGCAGCAGCGCGTTGCGCACCGCCGCCACGAGCTTCGAGCGCGACAGGAACACCCGGCCCATCATCAGCGTGGCCTTGATCATGCTCACCACGTGCGGCTGGCGCTCGCGCTCGTAGGTGTCCAGCAGCTCCTCTCCCGCGGCGCCGCGCCGCACCTGGGCCAGCTTCCAGGTGAGGTTGGCGGCGTCGCGCACGCCGGAGCACAGGCCCTGGCCCATAAAGGGCGGCATCAGGTGGGCCGCGTCCCCCAGCAGGAAGACGCGCCCATCCCTCCAGCGCGCCGCCACCTTGCTGTGGAAGGTGAAGACCGCGGCGCGGGTCACCTTCACCTTCGCCGGATCAATGAAGCGGCTCAGCAGCTGATCGACGAACTCCTTCGTGTCGACGACGTCCGAGCGCTCGTGCTCCTGCACGAGGAAGTCCATGCGGAGCTCATTGAGCGGGCCGCGGGTGGCGAAGCCGGGCCGCTCCGGGTCGCACACGTAGTAGCTGAAGTCCGGCTCGGGGGTGGGCGTGGTGCCGGCCAGGGTGATCCACGGCTCGCCGTAGGAGATGCCCTCCATCTCCACGCCCATCAGCTGACGCACCGAGCTGTGCCCGCCATCGCACCCCAGCAGGTAGCGGGTGCGCACGGAGAGGCTGCGGCCGGTGCGGCGATCCTTCACCTGGAGGGTGAGGCCCTCGGCGTCCTGGAGGTAGGAGACCACCTCGTGGCCCATCTTCAGCTCCACGTGCGGGAAGCGCCGCAGGCCCTGGCGCAGCACGGACTCCAGCTGGGGCTGGTGGAAGAAGGACAGGGCCGGGTGCCCGGTGCCGAGGTTGACATCCTTGAAGGCCGCCGTGCCCAGCACCTGCTTCTTGCCGTCCACGTAGTCCATGCTCTGGCAGGGCCAGAGCGCCACGGCCAGCTCTCCCACCAGGCCGGCGGCCTGGAAGTTGCGCTGGGTCTCGTCGTCACACGAGAAGGCTCGCGGTTGGTGGTGCTCGTGCAGCTCGCGCTCGAGCACGAGCGTCCGCAGCCCATACAGCCCCAGGAAGTTGGCGGCCATGCCACCCACCGGGCCACATCCCACGACGACGGCGTCGACAATCTCAGAGGACATCATGGTTCTCGTGGGACAGTGCCCACCTCATCGGCTGGGGAACACTTGGGAGTCTAGCGGAACCCATCCGAGACGAAATCTCTTGTCCTGTTCGAGCCGCCAGCCCCCGGAGGGAGGAGGGGAGCCTCGGCGGGTGAAGAGGCTCGCACGGCGGGAGAGCAGGCGCCGCCGCGGGCGCGCTAGGTGACCAGGCCGCGATCTCTCGCCGCGCGGATCACCGGCAGCGCGTCCTTGTGGAGCCGCCGGGTCAGATCCGCCGCGGCGCTCTCGATGTTCTTATGCACCGACAGGTAGTTGTCGTAGGTGCGGGTGATGATGAGCATGCCGGAGATGACCACCCGCTGAAGGCTGTTCTGCAGCTCCGAGCCTTCGATGATGACGTGGGCCACCTCGCAGTGGTTGCGCGCGGCCTTGAGCAGCTGGGTGAGGTTGTTGCGCTCCTCGGCGTTGGGCACCTTCACGTGCGAGCCGATGGAGCCCACGTAGATGAGCAGCTGGCCATTGAGGCTCTTGTGGGCCGTGGCCATGACTTCCTCCATGGCCTCGATATCCGACTTGGCGGGCGGGCGCATCCACCGGGAGAAGAGGATCCGGTCGATGAGCTCCACCTTGAATGCCGTGTTCACGACGCCCTCAGTCCTCGAGGAAGGGAGGAGCCCGGTGCCGCCTACTCGGATGAGGCGGCGGGCCCTGCTTGACGCGCCGTATCATGCACGAACGGGCTGGGCGCTGAACAGGTCCACATCGCCCACGTAGCTGTCCCACTGGCGCAGGGTGGCGTCCACACACACCCGGAGCATGGAGAGGAAGCGGCGCAGCTCCAGCTCATGCTTCAGGTGCTGGGCGAGCAGCTCCAGGTTACCCTGCCAGTGGCCGTCATCCCCGCTGTCGAACTCGATGTGCGAGCCCAGGAAGTGGGTGGCCTTCTGCGGCTCCTTCACACCCCACGAGGCCACGCACGCGTTGAGCTTGTCCATGAAGAGCTGGCCCAGGTGGCCGCTGACGCCCTCGGCGGTGAGCGGCGCGGCCAGCAGCAGGATGGGGTCCTCGTAGAAGGCGATGGCGCTCTCCTGGGTGCACATGAACTCGCGCGTGGGCAGGTTGGGCTGGGCCAGCTCCTTCACGTACGGCACGTCCTCGCCCAGGTGCGCCAGGTCCTTCTCGATGATGATCTCGTGGTTGATCTCCCCCTTGAGGTGGGAGATGAAGTGCGTGCGCAGCTCGGTGGTGGGCGAGTGGCCCACGCACCGGCCCAGCAGGCGCGTGGTGTAGCGGACGAACAGGTGCATCTGCGTGAGCGCGTACACGTACTGCTCGCGGGTGAGCGTGCCGGAGTCCACGGCCTGGAAGAAGCTCGTCTGGCCCACCTTGTCCAGGAACAGGTGGTGGATGGTGTCGAGCACCTCCGTCACCAGGAAGGACGGCAGCAGGGGCTGGCCCGCCTCGCGAGCCTCCTCGGAGGCGCGGTGCAGCAGCAAGTCGAGGCGCTGGGACTTGGCGCGGTAGGCGTGCGCGCCGCTCACGTCGAGCCGAGGCACCCCCGCCAGCGGGACGAGCTGGTACTGGCGCGCCAGCGGCGTGTCGTCATCCACCATCAGGAAGGCGCCCAGGGTCCGGCCCCAGCTCCGGGCTTGGCGCAGGGCGGCGTACAGGAGCACGGCCAGGGTGCCCTTGGGCGCGTCCGGCGCCACGTGCACGCGGGTGAGGAAGGCCGCCTTCTCCAGCGCGGAGGGCGCCAGGCGCGTGCGGCTCTGGAAGTCACTGCCCTCGGCGTGCAGCACGGTGGCGAAGGCCACGGAGCGGTTCGAGCCGTGCTCCACCAGCGCCACGTCATAGCCCTGGGCGCCGGTGAGGCTCTCGGAGCCCAGGAACTCGGAGACGCGAGCGGCCAGGGTGGAGGACAGCGGCGCCAGGTGCGTGGGCTGGGCCTGCGGCACCCGATCAATCACCACGCTCAGCGAGGAGGTGATCTTCTGGGTGGTCACCTGGACTCGCGGCTTGTGCTGCCAGAGGGAGGCGGTCTTGGAGGCAAGGGCGGTCATGGGAGACGCTCCGGGGGAAGGGCTGGATACGGTGGAGGAGGTGCTGCGCGGCGGCAGGCCGAGAGCTGCATCAGCTCCTGCACATCTGTAAGCAGGGTGGATCCGGGAAGCTCATTATCGACAGGATCCGCGTAGGGTTTTCAACGGAGACGGGCTTTTCTACGCTCCGTGGGCCCCCGCGCTGCACAATGGACGCCGCATAAGTCCCACCTGAGCCGTGCACGTAGGAAGGTGTCACCCCGCGGGTGGGGAGGAGGCGAAGCTCATGGCGCTCGTTTTTCCCGTGAAGCCGGTGACGGTAGGGCCCATCGTCGGGCACACCACGGACACGACGGTGCGGCTGTGGGGCCGGGGCGAGGCTGCTCCGCCGCCGGGCGGGCAGCGGTGCTACGGCGTGGCGCAGCTGCTGGAGGCGGGCTCCACCACGCCCGCGCAGGCGAGCTACTTCAAGCTGCTGCCCGAGGATGACTACACCGGCAGCGTGGACTTCTCCGGTCTCGAGCCGGGCAAGCCCTACGCGTACCGGATGGGCTACTTCTACGCGGACGTGGAGCCGAACCTGCTGCTGCCGCCGGTGGGGCTGGAGCTGCAAGGCGCCAGCGCCAGTGTGTTCCGCACCGCGAGCCCGCCGGGCAGCGCGGAGCTGTCCTTCGTGTTTGGCTCGTGTCGGCACCCCGTGCCGGGCCTCGAGAGGCTGGTCAACGTGGGGCTGCCGGAGCGAGGCGATCGCGTCTTCCGCACCATCCTGGATCAAGTGGAGGGCGGCAGGCCCACGGACCTGCTGCTGATGGTGGGAGATCAGATCTACTCGGACATCCCCACCCAGAATCGGACGTTCACGGAGTACTGCGCCAACTACCGGAGCTCCTTCGCCCAGCCGAACCTGCGCGGCCTCATGTCCCGGCTGCCCACGTACATGGTGCTGGACGACCATGAGATCGCCAACAACTGGTCCATGGATCAGGTCTATGATCCGGCGCTACCGATTGATCAGCGCGCGGCCAACCGGAGCCTCTTCGAGGCAGCCCTGAGCGCGTACCGCTGCTACCAGGTGGTGCACGGGCCGGCGCTGGAGCGCACGGACGAGCCGGGGCGCACCAACGCCATCACCCGCTACTGGTACACCTTCCAGAAAGGCCCGGCGCGCTTCTTCGTGATGGACCTGCGCACCGAGCGCTTCCACCGGGCCCGGCCCCCCGAGATGATCAGCGGCGTGCAGCTGGAGGCGCTCCACGAGTGGCTGAAGGCGGACCTGGGCGGGCTGAAGTTCGTGGTGTCCTCGGTGCCCCTCTTCCCGGACATGAAGCTGGCGAACTGGGCGGCCTTCGAGCGCGATGACAAGTGGGCGGGCTTCCAGCTCCAGCGGCAGAAGCTGCTGGACTTCATGCGGGACGCGGGCGTGCGCCGCACGGTGTTCCTCTCGGGGGACGTGCACTGCTCGCTGTGGTCGGAGCTGAAGAGCACCTCGCGGCCGGACTTCCGGCTGTACTCCATCATCTCCTCGGCCTTCAGCGCCCCGGCCTTCTCTCCGCCGGGGTTCTTCTTCGAGACGAAGGGCATTCTCGACGGGCAGACGGACTACGTGCTCACCCGCCATGATGGCTACACGGCGGTGAGCAACTTCATCCGGCTGAGCTGGAGCGAGCCCACGCTCCAGGTGGAGATCTTCGATCGCAAGGGCCAGCGCCTGCACGAGGTGTCGCTGAACCTGGACGGGTGAGGCGAGTGGGGCGGGCTACTTCTTGCTGAAGACGACCTGCGCGCCGCCCGAGGTGGACACGTCGCGCTGGTTGGGGGCGCTGTCCACGTGGACGGTGCTACCGCCGGACAGCTCCGCCTCGATGCGCTCGGAGGGGTTGGCCTCCACCCCGGCGCCGCCGCTGGCATCCACGTCGAGCGACTTGAGGCTCAGCTCCTTGCCGTGCACCTGGGAGCCGCCGCTGGCATCCACGTTGAGCGTGTCCGCGCGGCCCTTGAGCGTCACCTCGCCGCCGCCGCTGATCTCCACCTTCACCTTCTTCGCATCCAGGTTGCGCACGGAGACGTCACTGCCGCCACTGGAGTCCACGGAGAAGGTGTCCGCGGCCGTGGCCTCGGCGTCCACATCGGCGCCGCCGCTGGCCCCTACGCTGGTGAGCTTGGGGGTGGAGATGGTGAGGTGGAGCCCCTTGCTGGAGGAGCCCCACCAGGAGCCCTTCTCCACTCGGAAGACCAGCTTGCCGTCCACCACCTCGGTACGAACCTGGCTCACCTGCTTCTCGTCACCGGAGATGCGCACGGACTTGGGGCCGATGGTCACCTTGGCCTTCATGCCGTGGCTCACCTCCACGCCGTTGAAGTCAGGCACGTCCCGGGTCTCCTCGCGGGTGGCGCCCTCGGCGAAGGCGCACAGGGACAAGAGGAGCGTGGGGACGACGAGGGCGGTTCGCAGGGTCTGCATGGCAGGGCTCTCCCGGGAAGGGTGGAGGCTGGGGCCTCGGAACATTCGGCTCTACGCACGAGCCCGAGAGCCATTGCAGGCCCGAGGAGGCGCGCAGGCTAGCCCGGGTCGAGCTGGTCCAGCGCGAGCTTCAGGGCCGTCGTCTCGCCGGGTTTGATCTCCACCGGCACGTGCAGGTTCCGGCCATCCGCGCTGACCAGCTTCAGCGAGTGCTTGCCCGACGGGAGGCTGATCTTGAAGAGGGGCGTGTCTCCCAGGTAGCGCCGGCCCAGGTACACCTTGGCGTATGGATTGGTGACCAGCGTGAGCGCTCCAGCGCCGGCTGGCGCCGAGGCGGGCTCGTCATCGCTCGAGCCATCCTCTCCCTCGCCGCCGGCCGAGGTCTTCGAGTCCCGGCGCGTGCGCTTGGTGGGGGAGTGGGGCTTCTTCTCCGGCGCGGAGGGCTCCTCCTCCGGCTCGCTCGGGGCGACGGCCTGGGGCTTGTCGGTGGGAGCGCTCCCGGTCACCGCTGGCGGGGTAGCAATGGGGTCCGGCGCGGTGGTGGCCAAAGGAGGGGTAGGCGCGGCCATCGCGGCGGGGGCTGGAGGCGCGGGAGACGGGGCCGGCGCCGTGCCTCCGGACGGTGTGGGCCCCGTGGAAGCAACGGCCGCCGTTCCGGGCTTGGAGGCGGGAGCCTGCGCCGGGGCGGGGGACGCGGGCTGGGCGCGCTTGGCCGGCTGTTTCAGCGGCTCCAGGCGGCTCAGATCCGTTGAAGGAGGCGGGGTGTTCAGCCCGAGCAGCCCGCTGAAGCGGCCCCCATCCAACCCGAGCGCCACCGCCGCGCCGAGCAGGCCCAGCAGCAGCATCGCCACGGCCAGCACCACCAGCAGCCCGCCCGATCTTCTCTTGGAGGGGATAGTGAGGGTCGGAGCGGTGAGGATCGTGAGGGGATCCTCCTCGTCGGGGAGGACAGTCTCGTTGGTGTCTTCCCGGGGCTCCTCAGGGACCGCGACACGGATCGGATTGGTCTGCAGGTCGATCTGAGAGTCTTCCTCCTCCTGCAGCCCTTCCTCCTCCTGCAGCTCTTCCTCCTCGGGAGGAGGCGTTGTCGGAGTGCGCCGCCGGGCAGGGCGCGCGTTGGGGTTGCCGGAGATGGAGGGGAGGCGCTCGCTCGAGAGCGTCGGGCGGTTGCGCGGCGAGGAGGTCCTCACCGCGGGCCGGGACTCTTCCTGAGGGGCTTCCTCGTCGGGCTTCGCCACGAAGCCGTGGCCGTCGAGGTGGGGAATCGTCCCCATGGTGTGGAGATCCATCCGCGGTGGGCGTGACGGAGGAGGCAGGCGCTCCAGGGTGGTGCGCACCGCGGGCTGGGACTCGTCGTCCCCGTCAGCTCCATCGGCGGACGGCTCCTCGAGAGGCGCGGCGCGGGTGCTGTTCTCGTCCGTCCAGGCGGGAGGAGGCGGGGGCACCGGCACATCGCCGGGCAGCGCACGCGAGCTCGTCTCCTGCGGGGGAGGCGGGGGCACCGGCAGATCGCTTGAAGTCGTGGTGCTCAGGCGCTTCTGGGGGATCGGCTCGAACACCGGGCGGCGGATGGAGGACGGCTCGGGCGGAGCGGCGGTCGAGCCCCCGGAGGTCATGCCCCGCCGCGAGGGAGAGCCCCGGGGCGGCGTCGGAGGTTTCGTCTGCAGCGGCTCCTGCGCGGGAGGCGGGGGCGGCGCGGGAGTCTTCACCGGGAGCCCCGCCGGCGAGGGCGCGGGGGACCGGGCGGGGCTGAGCGGCGCGGCGGTGATCTGCGGCAGGTCCCCATCGGTCACTGGCTCTTCGGCCAGCTGCGCGGGGGGCGCCAGGATGGCCGCGACGTTGATCTGGCCGGTGGACTCGCCGCTCAGGGCGCGCCCGGCCACCAGCAGCTGCCGGTTCTGCTCGCGGCGCTCGGAGAACAGGCGGCTGATCAGCTCTCCACTCTGCTCGGGGTGCCAGATGAGCGGACCCACGGCGCGCTCCAGGGCCCGAGCGAACTCCAGCGTGGTCGAGTACCGGTCCTCCCGCTTGCGCCCCAGCGCCTTGAGCACGATGGCGTCCAGCTCCGGGGGGATGGCCTTGTTGGCGCGCGAGGGGGGCGGCACCTGGCCTTGCAGCACCGCGCTCGCGCCGGCCTCGGGCGTCTTGGCGTGGAACAGGCGCAGGCCGGTGAGGCACTCGTGCAGCACCACGCCCAGGCTGAACAAGTCGCTGCGAGCATCCAGCGGCTCGCCCAGGATCTGCTCCGGGGACATGTAGCCGCTGGTGCCCTTCACCATGCCCACCTGGGTGCGGCTCTTGCGCGCCAGGTTCTTGGCGATGCCGAAGTCCAGCAGCTTGGTGACGCCCTCGTACGTCACCATGATGTTCTTTTCGGCCACGTCCCGGTGGATGACGGACGCGGGCCGGCCGAGCGGGTCCGTGAAGGTGTGCGCGTAGTGCAGCGCCAGCGCCGTGTCGCGCACGGCCTCCAGGCTGAAGCCCATGGGGATGGGCTCGTTGACGGCGCGGCAGGACTTGGCCACCTCCACCAGCGTGGCGCCGGGGACGAACTCCATGGCCAGGAACAGCTCGCCGTCGGCCACGTCCAAGTCGAATACCTGGGCGATGTGCGGGTGGTTGAAGGCGGCCGTCACCCGGGCCTCGTCCAGGAACATCTGGACGAACTCCTCCTCGCCGGCGATGTCCGGGAGGATCTGCTTGAGCACCACCAGCTTGCGGAAGCCCGCCAGGCCACGCTGCGACGCGAGGAAGATCTCCGCCATCCCGCCCGTGGACAGGCGGCAGAGCACCTCGTATTTGCCCAGCTTCCGGCCGCTGAAGGCGTCCGGGGCGAGCGGCAGCGTGGACCCACCCATTTGAGAAAAACGAGTCTACACCGCGAAACCCCAATGATCGAAAGGGCGGCGCGGGAATTTTACAAGGTGGGAGATCCTGGCTTGTGTTGCGAAGGGGTGTCGCAGGGGCCGTGGCTCAGAAGGGGATTTCGCCCACGAGCCGCCGGATGTCCGTACTCCGTGGCGCATCCTTCCAGGTGCAGGGTTGCGCATCGGAGCATGGAGGCCCCATGCACACGCACGCCCCCTTGCTGGCCATGGCGCTGGCCTGCCTCGCCATCGCTTGTAGTGAAAACGCAGCCCTCCCACCGCGGGAGGCCCATGCCCCTCCGTTCGAGTTCAAGCTCTATCTGGACCAAGGCGGCCAGGTGATACCCGGCACGGATGTCCTGATCGTGCGCCGCCCCGAGCACTTGGAGCACGTCTACGAGCTCTCGCTCAAGGAGAACAAGGAGAAGCCAGGACATGCGCAGGCCTGGACGATCTTCAGCAACCTGGAGGGGCAATTCCGGGGAGCGGGGTCCTACGTCGCCCAACAGGTCTACTCCCTGCGGTGCACGGCGGTGGAGCTGCCAGATTGCGTGCCCAAGTGGAGCTTCATCGAAGAATTGCTCGGCCCTGTTGAGGGGCCGGGGTCCCGGAGGTTGAGGCAAGCGCTGGCCGACTCCTTCAAGGAGACCGCGCGTCGCGAGGGGATGAAGAGCACCCTGGTGATGGCGGTCGTCAACGTGCTGCTGACCGAGGGGATGATGACGTCGACCCTGGGCAAGGCGGCCACGGCCGAGTCGAGCGCAGCGGCGGCGGAGCACCGGGCGGTGGTGGAGGCACCCGCCGTCCAGGCACAGCGGTGGGCCGCTGGGGAGGGGCGCGCAGCGGCGGTGGGGGCCGAGCAACTGGCCGTGCAGTCAGGAAGCCTGGGGCTGGCTGTGGAGGTCTCCGCCATGGAGGCGCGGCTGGTGGAGGCCGAGGCGCAGGAGATAGGTGCACGGCAGACGGGGGGAGTGGAGAAGCTGGCAGGGCAGAGGCCCTCCCTGGAGAATCCGCTCCCAGGCGGTGAGGCGGACGAGGCGCTGTGGCGCGACTACGTGTCCTACTGGGATCAGCGCTACGCGGAGCTGAACAACCCGGCCGGGCCGGCGGAGGGCGTGAAGCCGCCGCTGACATGGCCTGGGTACCAGGCGTTTCGCACTCGCTTCAAGAAGGCGATGGAGTTCCAGGTCAAGGTGTCCGCCCTGTTGCGAGGCGAGGTGAAGCTGCCACAGGGAGAGCGGAAGGTGCTGCGCGGGATGAAGCAGCCTCGCACCGACGCGAACGTCGGGTTGAATCACGAGGGCAGCACCTCGGTGACCTACGCCGACGATCTCGCCGTGGACGAGGCCACGCTGAAGAGCAGTGAGCCACGCGTGGAGTCCGTCAGCACCAAGCAGCGGGACTTCATGAAGATGAGCGAGGATGATGCTCGGCGACAAGTGACGACCGATGCAGAGGAAGCCCTGGCGAAGTACGGAGGCGAGGTGGAGGTGCGTCGGCGAGGGCATCCGCTCTTCGAGCGCCGCGTGACCGTCTCTCGCGTGCACCTCGTATATGATGAGGCACTCGTTCCCAAAGGCTCAGCCTTCAGAGAACGAATGCTCAACGCCGCGAAGAGGAAGGGGGTTGAACTCCATTTCCATCATGCACCCTGACGAGTGGAGCAAGGAGGATAGCCTCATGTTCGATATCCTCTTCCCTGGCAGTGCCTTGGACCGGGGCTTCGAAGGATTGGAGGAGATGCTCGAGATCATCGAGTCCACAGGGGAAGAGTTCCGGCCCAAGCGGATGTCCCTCACCCGGCGGAAGCTGAAGTACTCGCGCCAGAAACTGCGCGAGCGCCTCCATGAGGCCACGTCCGGTAAGAGCACCTCGATTCATCTTCTGTGTGATCGGTTCTCGTTGACTTATTACGCGGTGGACTTCTTCGAAGGCCATGAGAATGTCCGCTCCTCCGTTAGTCTCAGCGTCTATCCATTCTCCGTCTTCAGCGAGCCGGGCAAGGGAGAGGAACGAGCCCGTCACCTCGTGAACCTCGCCCGCGCCTTCGCCTCCCGCTTCCCTGTCACCTACGGCTTCGCCCACAGTGGCACGGATGCCCTGATGGACAGGGATGACGAGCAGAAGCGCGAGTTCGTCCCCAAGAGCATCGAGAGAGTCCACTGGCTCAACCTCTACGGGCCTCGCCTGGTGGAGCAGATCGGCCGCCAGCGCATGCTCTCCACCCCCGCCTTCCTCCTGGAAGAACTGCCCGGCGGCGCCGTGCTCTGGCTCACCCGCCCCACTCCCGCGGACTTCGCCTCCGAGGAGGCCCGCCTCGCCCAGGCCCGCGCCCTCGTCCACCTGCGCCCCGACCTGAAGCTGGAAGACACCCTGGCCACCCTGCGCCACCGCAGCCTCGCCTTCGTCCCCGTCGAGCCTCACTTCGATCCCGACATCGCCGACCTGCTCACCCTCACCCTTCAGCGCTCCGGTCTGCACAAGAAGCATTGGGACATCGAGCGGCTCAATCAGTACCGCCCCCCGCCTCCCTCCGAGTGGCTCTCCGCTCACCAGGCGCCGCCTCCCGATGTCCCCCATGTCTCCGAGGCCATCCGCCTCTACGAGCACCAGTACGCCGAGCAGCTCGCCGCGCTGCTGCATACGGAGGTGCCTTCCGTGATGGATGGCTCCCCCGAGTCCCTCCCCGAGATTGACTACTTCCTGTGGTGGCGGGGCTGGGGTCCGCAGCTGCCCGAAGCCGAGCGGGAGCTGCTCATTACTTCCCTGGGCGCCTACCTGGGCATGGTCCTGGTGCACAAAGCAGGGGGGCGCTGGGTGCCGCGGCGCCACCTGGAAGAGGCGGCCGTCATTGTCGGCGACAGGGCGTGGTTGCCTTTCCTGCGCGCCCGCCACCATGTCCAGAGCCGCCAGGCCGCGCTCGACTTCTCCCTGACCCAGCTCTACCGCCAAGCCCGCCACCTCTCGGCTGGAGCGAGCCGTAGCCTGTAGACTCCCCCCGTGAGCACTCCCCCCCGACTGTCGCGCCTGCTCCCGCTGTTCCTCTTCTGGCCGCTGCTCGCCTGTGAGTCCACACCCGGCGGCGTGCATGTAGTGGTGGAGGGGGCGCTGGCGCCGGGCCCGGACTTCGATCGGCTCTCCGTCGTCGCCTTCCAGGGCGGCACCACCACCCCGCTGGCCGTCGCCACGCTGGAGGGCCCGGAGCTGCACCTGCCCGCCACCTTCAACTTCGAGTCTGGCCCGGCCACCCCCGCCGGCACGCTCGTGTCCGTGCGCGCCACCGCCGAGCTCTCGGGCGTGGTGCGCTCCACCGCCTCGGGCGAGGCCACCCTCACCGAGAAGGGCGGCGCCAACCTGACGCTGACGCTGCCTCCCCTCCCCCCGCCGCCGGATGCCGGCACCGCCGTGGAGGCCTGTGACAACGGCCTGGACGACGACGGCGACGGGCTGAGCGACTGCGCGGACCCCGAGTGCGACGCCAAGAGCTGCCAGCCCGGCGGGCTCACCTGTGGCGGCGGCGTGTGCGGCTGCGCCGGGCGGACGGTGGGCTCGCCCGTGGTGCGCTCCGGCTTCTCGCGCCGCTCCCAGCCCACGGCGCTGGTGCCCGGCACAGGCCCCCTGGCTGGCACGCTCGTGGTGGCCGGCGGCCGTGACGCTCAGGGACGCCCGAGCGCAGCGCTGGATCTCTTCTTCACGGAGACGGGGAGGCTCTCCTCCCAGGCCCTCACCGTGCCCCGCGCGGAGGCCAGCGGCGTGACGCTCGAGGACGGCGGCGTGGTGGTGCTGGGCGGAGTGACCACCGGCGACGTGCCCGAGCCCAGCCTCGAGTGGATCGCCCAGGACGGGGGCATGGCTCGTACGTCCTTCTCTCCCATGCTCACCGCCCGAGGCGCCGCGGCCGGCCCGCTGGCCGGGGACGCGGTGCTGGCCGGCGGAAGAATGGCCCCCGCCCAGGACGGAGGCGTCGAGCAGCGCAACTTCGCGGTGCGTGTCCAGGCCGCCACCGGCAGCCAGCAGGTGCTGGGCTCCCTGGCCCTGGCCTGCCCCGCGGGAGGCGCGCCCCTGGGGCCCTTCTTCCTGCTGGCCGGTGGGTGCTCGGGCTCGGGCGCCACCTCGCGCACGGACCTGATCGGCCCCACGGGCACACTGGGCGTGGGGCCCAGCCTCCCCGTGGCCCTGGAGGCCCCCGCCGTGGTGGGCCTGAAGGCTGGCCGCGCGCTGGTGTTCGGCGGCCTCGAGCAGCAGGGAGCCTCGCTGGTCCCCTCGGCCCGAGCCTTCCTCTTCGAGGCCTCGGGCTCGGTGGTGCGCGTGCGCGAGCTGCTGCCCATGGACACCCCCCGCTCCAGCCCGCGCGCCGTCCTCGCGGGCAACGGCTGGGTCTACGTCGAGGACGCCAATGGCGCCCCCGCCGCCTGGTTTGATCCGGCCTCCGAGCGCTTCACCCCCGCCACCCCGCTCCCCTCACGCCGCAACCACTCGCTGGCCGCGGGCCCGGGCGCGCAGGTGTACCTCGCCGGAGGCTCCGGCTCGGATGGAGGCCTGGAGGACACCACCCTGGTGCTGGAGCTGCGCTGCCCCTAGCACCCCGCGCTCGCTCGGCTGCCTGTCTTTTCAGAAGTGTTGGTTATTCCAGTTCTTTCACAGACTGGCGGGCATGGCTTTTTCCAGGGGCCTGAACCAGAATTTCCAGAACAGACAGCATGTTCTGTTTGACAGGATTTCCCTGATCACACCTCAGAGCCGGGAGGATCGATTGTGGACGCTCCAAGCGAGCCTACGGACTGGAATCTCCAGGGGATTTTTCAGAAGGACACAGGGCGCGATGATCAGGACCCGCTCGCCTCTGGGACAGCAGGTGCGCCCCACGGAAGCACTGTTCACCCTGTGCCCAGGGAATTTCCTTTGAGGAAGTCCAGCAGGACCGTGGTATGAAATTGTTCTGCTATTTACGTAATGAGTTTTCCCCGCGACGGAGCGCCCATGCAGTTGGATAACCGGATGTCGACCCGCGAGGCGATCCTGGGCTACCGGATGGGAACGACCCTGTCTGCCGTTGCCTCCTTCGGCGACGCGCATGACTCGCAGGGGCGGCTGGTTCAACTGTCGCTGGAGCACCTGACGCTGCACCTGGCCTCGTGCGCGGAGCTGCGCCCGGGCCAGCTCGCCTCCGTGGTGCTGGGGCTGGGCGAGCGGTGGACGACGTCGCTGCAGGCCGAGGTGGCCGAGGTGTCCGCCGGGGGGCCCGAGGCTCAGCCGGAGCTGCGCCTGCGCTTCGTGGCCCCGCCGCTGGAGGCGGGCCGGAAGATCGTCTCCGCGCTGGAGGCGCTGCGCGAGAGCGGCCACCTGGTGACGCCCGAGGGGCGCCCCGTCTGGAAGGAGACCATCCGCAACCAGGACCGGATCCTCCGCATCTGCGAGGCGCTGTCGGCGCGCAGCACCCGGGGCGTGTCCCGGGCGGAGGATGGCACCCGGGTGGAGGTGCGCGCGGCGCACTTCGACAAGTACGAGGGCGTGATTGGCTGGAAGGCCGAGGGCGAGCTGCCGCAGACGCCCTTCGCCATGGAGGCGTTCGGCTACAGCTCGGTGCTGTACTTCCAGGTGGACAAGGCCTGGCAGGACGGCGGCCTGTGGATGATGCCGCTGCCGGTGGAGATGACGCGCTTCCGCCACCGCTGGCTGCGGCGCGCGCCCACCACCACCGAGTGTGAGCTCTCCTTCGAGCACCCGCTGTGGCCCCAGGTCCGGGTGCACCGGAAGATGCTGGACGTGTCCTACGAGGGCCTGTCCTTCATGACGGAGCTGAGCGAGGACCTGCTCTACCCGGGGATGCGGGTGCCGGTGCTGGAGGTGGAGATGCCGGGCCGCGCGCCGGTGAAGCTCTTCGGCGAGGTGCGTAACATCTCCAGCACCCCCAAGGGTCACCGCTGCGGCATGTGGCTCAGCCCCCTCAACGCCCAGGAGGGGCAGGCCTGGCGGGCGCTGGTGGAAGAGCAGATGCACCCGAAGACCCGCGTGGCCGGCGACTGGAACAGCGGGGTGTGGGAGCTCTTCGAGAAGTCCGGCTACTTCCGCCTGTCCGGCAAGGATCCGACGAAGTTCGAGGCCTTCAAGCGCGAGTTCCACGACACGCAGAACAAGCTCCAGGGGCAGAACCGGCTGGGCCTGCGCGTGGTGCGGCCCATGGAGGGCGGCGTGGAGGCCACGCTGTCCGTGGTGAAGCCGTACGCGGGCAGCTGGCTGGCGCATCAGCTGGCGCGGCAGCAGCCTCCGGGGGCCAACGGCCGGCGGGCCGCCTCGGCGCGCGAGGCCCTGCGCGACATCTACCTGCGCGCGTACGAGCCCACGCAGCTGGATCCCGAGGTGAAGTGGTTCTTCTCGTACGCCGAGGCGCACGTGCGCTGGACGCGCTTCACCAAGTTCGACTTCGCCCAGTGGTACGAGCACACCGGCCAGGCGGCGCTGATCCCCTTCCAGCTCATGGAGGGCGACACCGAGCACGAGTGGGCGCCCCTCCCCGAGGGCATCGAGGTGGCCGAGCCCACCGCCCAGGAGCTGGAGCAGCTCTTCCAGCGGCTGGAGAAGACCAAGCCGGTGGCGTACCGCGAGGCGTTGGACCTGGTGCCCGAGCGCTTCGGGCTGACCTCCACCAAGGCGCTGTGGAGCCAGGCGAACCTCTCGCGCGAGCGCGAGGCCTTCGTGGCACGCCACCACGGCAAGGCGGTGGCCATCGGCGTCGTCGAGGCAGCCAACCCGGGCCTCAACCTGTTCCACGTGCTGGATGGCGTGCGCATCGTCCCGCTGCTGGAGGAGGACTCGCGGCCCGAGGTGCAGGACGGGATGCTCGGGCTGCTCACCCGCGCGGCCGAGTGGTACCGGGCACGCAACCGCCGCGTCTTCGTGCACTACGTGGAGACCAAGAGCGTGGAGTACGCCGAGCGCGCCGTGCTGGCGGACCTGGGCGAGGGGCTCATCTGGATCATCTCCTCCGCCCTGCTGCCCGAGTTCCTCGAGCACCTGTGCGAGTCCACCACGCCGCGCAACGAGGGCTGAGCCGCCCCGGGCCGCGCTATTCCCAGCCCGCGGGTGACGGCTGGCGGCTCCTCCTGCCTCCAGGGGCGAGCCGAAGGGCCCGAGGGGATCAGGCCCATTCCTAGCTTGAAGGGTGGACGGGTCATTGAACCCCCAACGCCGGAGTCCACCACATGAAGTTGAGCATTTCCCGAGCCGCTCGTCGTGCCGCTGTGCTTGTGCCTGCCCTCAGCCTGATGCTCGCCCCCTTGGCCGCGAACGCCGCGCGCACGAGGGATCCCGATCGTGAGCGTCAGGAGGGCCAGCGGTTCGAGGAGCAGGGGGTGGGAGGCCGGGCAGGCATCATCGATGAGATCAACATGGGTCCCACGGGCATGGATGTCACCAAGCAGCGGGCCCCCAAGCCGAACCTGGAAGGCAACCAGGTGCTGTCGGGCCGCGTCATCGAAATGGATGGCAACACGCTCTACGTGGAGCGCAATGGCGTGGTGGTCCCGCTGGACATGAGCGCGCTGCGCGTCACCAAGCAGCCGAGGGTGGGCCAGGAGATCATCGCCACGTATGCGGTGGATCAGACGCGCAACATCGCCTTGTCGCTGGCGGGCGAGGTCGCGGACAAGTGAGCCTGCCGCTGCTGGCCTGAGGCAGAGGGTACCCCCTGTCTCTCTCCCTGGGTTGGAGCGCTCGTCAGGGCAGGCAGGCGTGTCTCAGGCTCGGGCTCACTGGGGCGGCGCCGCGCGGACCTCGTTGAGCAGGCTCAGGTCCACCATCCCGGAGATGTCGTCGCTGGAGAGGTAACCCAGCGCCTGGGCGTTCTGGGCCGCCTGGGCCAGCGCGGCCGGCTCCGGATCGAGGCTCGGCTCCAGCCGGGAGAAGGCAGCCTTGAGCACGGCGGGCGCCAACGGCTTGCTGGTGAGCTTGCCGAAGGCGGCGTTCACGGCCGAGGCGAACCCGTCTGGATCGCTGCGCCAGCGCTCGGTGAGCCGGACGTGGACGCGCAGCAGGGCGGCAAGCTGGGGCCGGCGCGTCTCCAGGGCCTTCTTCGTCGTGACGATGACCGTGGTGGAGAAGCGCCGCTGCGGCCACAGGTCCCGCTCATCCACCAGAATCTGACCGCCCCCTTCGGCCACCATGCGCGCGCCCCAGGGCTCGGGCACCCAGGCCCCTTCGATTCCTCCCTGGAGGTACTGCCCGAGGATGTCCGGGTTGCTCATGGGCACCACCTGCACGTCACTCCCGGGCTCGCTGGCGGCCGTGAGGCCCTGCTGCTTGAGCCAGTGCCGCAGGGCGATGTCCTGCGTGTTGCCAAGCTGGGGGCTGGCCACCTTCTTCCCCTTGAGCTCGGCGGCGGACCTGGCCGAGTGCGTCACCAGCACCGCGCCCCCGTTCACCGCGCCGGCGATGACGCGCAGCTCCTTGCCCGCCTTGAGGTACGTGTTGATGGCGGGGCCGGTGCCCACATAGGAGACGTCCAGCGAGCCGGCCGCCAGCGCCTCCATGGCCGCGGGCCCCGCGTTGAACTGCTTCACCTCCAGCTGGCCGATGCCGGGCTCCTTGGCGAAGGCCCCCTCCACATGGCCCACCAGCGCCTGCGCGTGGGTGATGTTGGGGAAGAAGCCCAGGCGGAGCGGAGCGCTGGCGTCACCGCTCGCGCCGCCTCCGGACTTCTTGCAGCCGAGGCCGGTGGCGGCGAGCAGGACGAGCAGCCCCAGCAGGGACCGAGAGCGAGACGAGTGCATGAGCGCGGTAATGGGCCTGCCCGGCTTGGGTGGCAACGCACCCCCGCGTGTGCCGTCCGCCACCGCACGCTCGGCGCGCGAGACGTCCTCCACTTCACAGGGAGGGCAGCAGGCCCCAGCGCCGCCGCACGCGCGTCTCCACCGTCTGGAACAGGACGCGGTCCACGAGGATGCCGATGGCGATGATGGCCACCATCACCGCCATCACCAGCGGCACGTCCATCAGCTCGCGGCCCAGGGTGAGCAGCTGGCCCAGGCCGCCGGAGACGAAGAGCAGCTCGCCGGCCAGCAGCGCGCGCCACGCGAAGCTCCAGCCCAGCTTGAGCCCGGTGACGATGCCAGGCAGCGCCGCGGGGATGAGCACTCCGAACGAGAAGCGCGGGCCGCGCACCCCCAGCGTGTCGGCCACGCGGAGGATCTGCGGATCAATGCCGTTGACGCCGTCCTCGGTGGCGATGGCGATGGAGAGCACGCTGCCCATCACCACCACGAAGAGGATGGCCGAGTCATTGAGGCCAAACCACAACAGCGCCAGCGGCAGCCAGCAGATGGAGGGCAGCGCCTGCAGCCCCATCACCACCGGCTTCACCGCGTTGCGGAAGAAGAAGAGCCGCGCGTTGGCCATGCCCAGCGGAATGCCGATGGCCACCGAGATGAGGTACGCGCGCCCCAGCCTCCCCAGCGAGCGCAGCACCGCCGAGCCCAGCCGCCCGTCGGCCACCAGGCCCCCAAGGCTCTTGGCCACGGTGCTCGGGCCCGGGAACAGGTGCGGAGACCAGAGCCCCAGCCGCGCCAGCCCCTCCCACACGGCCAGGAGCAGCACCAGCACGCCCAGCTTCTGCGCCCATCGCTTCATGTCCGCACCTCCCTCAGTGGGTCAGCCCCACGCCTTCCCCGGTCCCCGCGCCGGGGAGCTGAGGCGCGCTCTCGGGTGTCTCCACCTCCCGCATCAGCACGCGCAGGTAGCGCGCCATCTCGTCCAGCCGCGCGTCCTCCGCCGAGCGGGGCATGGGCAGGTGGATCTCCAGGTCCTTCACAATCCGGCCCGGCCGGGGCGCCATCACCACCACGCGGGTGCCCAGCATCAACGCCTCGTGCACGTCGTGGGTGACGAACACCACCGTCTTCGAGGTGCGCAGCCAGATGGACTGCAGCAGCTCCTGCATGTGCACGCGCGTCTGCGCATCCAGCGAGCCGAAGGGCTCGTCCATGAGCAGCACCGCTGGATTCACCGCGAGCGCCCGGGCCAGGCTGGCGCGCATCTTCATGCCGCCCGAGAGCTGGTGGGGCAGCGAGTTCTCGAAGCCGGTGAGGTGCACGCGGCGGATGAACTCGCGGGCGCGCGGCTCGCGCTGGGCGCGGGGTACGCCTCGGGCGGCCAGGGCGAACTTGAGGTTGCCCAGCACCGTCATCCACGGAAAGAGCGCGGCCTCCTGGAACATCAGCAGCCGGTCCGGCCCCGGTCCGTTGATGTGCTTGCCTTCAATCGCCACCGTCCCGCCGGTGGGCTTCACGTGGCCGGCCAGCGCATAGAGCAGCGTGGACTTGCCACAGCCCGAGGGCCCAAGCAGGCAGACGAACTCGCCCGAGCGGATGTTGAGGTTCACGTTCTTCAGCGCGACGACCTTGTTGCCGTAGCGGTGGCCCAGCGCCGCCACGGAGATCTTCGCGCGGTGCGCGTTCACCTGGGCGGGGCGGAACAGGCGCAGCGAACTCTTCCATCGGGCTATCAGGCCTCGGAACATTGGCGCAAAGGTAGGCAGTCTCCCCACGCATGGCCCGGCTGGCTGCTTGCTTGAGGGGCTCGTCCGCCTGGACGCCTGTCCCCAGGGTTGTAGCGTGGAGCCGGGAAGATTCGGCGCCGCCTCCGTTGAAGGGGCATGACAGGGGGCAGCCAAACGCTGGGAGAGCCTGGCTTGAAGGCCAAGTGGACTGGGGGAAGCGGGCGGCTGCTGGCCGTGGGGTTGCCAGTGGTGGGCCTGATGGTGGCGGCGGCCATCCTGGGCCTGCGCGGCGCGCGCCGAGGCTCGGGCGAGCTGGATGGGTCCTGGCTCTCGTCCGAGCCCACGCGCACCCTCGAGGCCCGGTTGAGCCACCCGGGCGCGGATCGCCACCGTCCCTACCACGCCGTGGCCCGAGGGCAGGGGGGCCCCGCGCCGGGCGTGCCGCTGGAGGTGCTCGCGCGCATGGAGGCCCAGGGAGATTTGCGCGGGCTGGCGGCCGCGTACCTGCTTCAGGGCGCGCCGGAGCTGGCCGCCAGCTACCTGGAGCGAGCGGGGGATTCGCCCGAGGTGGCCAATGATCGGGCCGTGCTCGCTCTGGCGAAGGGGGATGCGGCGGGGGCGCTCTCGCTGCTGGACAAGGCGCTCCAGCAACAGCCGCGCTCAGCGCGGGCGCTGTGGAACCGCGGGCTGGCGCTGCGCGAGCTGGAGCTGTGGGCCCTGTCGGCCGAGGCCTTCGAGGCCGTGGCGGCGCAGGGCGAGCCGGGCTGGGCGGACGAGGCGCGGGCGCGGGGACAGGCCATGCGCGAGCGGCTGCGCACCGAGCGGCAAGGCTGGGAGGCCGCGGATCGGGCGGGCCGGGCGCTCGTCCTGGAGCGGGGCAGCGTGCCCGCCGAGGAGCTTCGGGCCCGGCCGGACATCTATCGGCTGTATCTGTATGACGCCATTCGCGCCGCGCCGGATCCACAGCGGCTCCAGGAGCTGTGGCCCGTGGCCGAGGCGCTGGACGAGGCCTTTGGTGGCAGCGCGCTGCGAGATGCCATCCGCTGGGCCGAGGCCCGGGACTTCCAACGCCGGGCCCCCCTGGCCGCGCTCTACCTGGACGTCTTCCAGAGGCACCCCGTACCGGGAGGCCTGCCCGCGTACCTCGAGAAGCTGCGCGCCGCCGGAGAGGTGGATCTGCTCATGGGCACCCTCTTGCTCGCCCGCGAGGTGGGAAAGGACGTGGAGGGCTACGCGCGGCTCGCGGCGCAGACGAAGGATCCGTGGTTCCTGCTGCTCGCCGAGGATGAGCGCGCCAAGGCGGTCCTCGCCCGAGGGGAGCTGTTCCAGGCCGAGCAGATCCTGCTCGCCGCGGTGGGGCAGTGCCGGGGGGGCTCGCAGGCCTACCGCTGCGGCACGCTCCTGGATAGGCTGAGCGAGCTCTACCGCCAGCTCTGGTGGCTCCCCGAGGCGGCGCGGGCCGCACGCGAGGCTCGAGTCCTCTACCGGCGCTGCGGCCACTGGGGACGGGAGATCGACACCCTGCAGCACCTGGGGCAGCTGGCCCGGCTCCAGGGCCAAGGCGCGCTGGGGCGGGCGATGCTCGATGAGACGCTGGCGAGGACCCCGGACAGCTGCGCCACCCGCCAGTTCGTGCGCGCCAACGACGCGCTGTCGCTCCTGGAGGAGATGCGGCTAGAGGAGGCCCGTGAAGCCATCGGCGAGGCGCTCCCGTGCAGCAAGCTCCCGCTGGCCACGGAGGCGATGACGCTGGCGGAGCTCGCGCGCCTGCGCCCGGATCTCTCGCAGGACCAGCACCTGCTGGAGGGGCTGGAGGCTCAACGCGGCTCGGGCGAGCTCGACCCGGGCCGGCGGGTCATCTTCTCGCACATCGAGGGGCGCTTCGTCATCGAGCGGGACAGGGCGCGAGGCGAGGAGCTGCTGCGGCGCACCATTACCCAGGCGGAGCAGCTGCCCCCCACCAACGCCGAGGCCCGCGAGGCCCGGGCCTACAGCTACGCCTCGCTCCTGTTCGCGGCGGGCAAGGCCGGCGAGTGGCCACAGGTGGTGTCGCTCCTCGGCGAGGAGGTGGGAGGCACCTTGCCCTCGCGGTGCCTGCTGGCGGTCACCGTGGATCGCGAGCGCACGCTGGCCCTCGCCTTCGGCCCGGATGGGCGGATGGCCACGTATTACGACGCCGGCCGCGGCCAGCCGCTGGGAGACGAGGCGCAGGGTGTTGTCCCCGAGTCCCTCACGGCGTCCCTGCGCGCGTGCGAGCAGGTGAGCGTGCTGGCGCGTCCGCCCCTCCACGGCCGCGCGGGGTTGCTGCCGGATGACATCGCCTGGCGCTATCTGGTCCTGCCCGCCGCGCGGACGGAGCCGGCCCCGGTGCCCGCGATGCACCTGGTGGTGAAGGACGTGGAGGCGCCGCCCGGGCTCGAGCTGCCACGCCTGGGTGCCTGGGAGCCGGTGGGAGCGGACATCACCGTGCTCTCGGGCGCGGACGCCACGCCGGGCCGGGTGCTCGAGGCCATGAGCCGGGCGACGGAGATCGAGATCCACGCCCACGGGCTGATCAGCCCGGCGATCTCGGACGCCTCGCTGCTGGTGCTCTCCCCGGATGCGAGCGGCCGGTACGCGCTCACCACGGGCGAGGTGCGAGCCCATCGGCTTCAGGGGCGCCCGCTGGTCACCCTGGCCGCGTGCCGGGCCGCGTACACGGCCTTCCAGGTTCACGAGCCGTTCAGCCTGCCCGCGGCCTTCATCGAGGCGGGGGCGCGCACGGTGCTGGCGGCCACCGTGGACATCCCCGACGCGGAGGCGGGGCCCTTCTTCCTCGCGGTTCAGGATCGCATCCGCGCGGGCCAGAGCGCGGCGGTCGCGCTCCGGGACGTGCGCATGGAGTGGTTGCGGAGAGATCCAAAGAGCTGGGCGCGCTCCGTGCTCGCCTTCGAGTGAGGCTGTCGTAGCACCTTGAGGTCCACACCCCCAGGAGAGACACCATGAAGAGAATGTTGTGCATCATCGCGGCGCTGGGACTGGCCGTGGCGGGATGCGAGACGCTGAAGCCAAAGCCCGAGCCCTCCTCGGGAGGGGATTGCTCCACGCCGGGAGGGACGGTGCCCACCGCGCCGCCGCTCCAGAGCATTCCGGACACCGGCACCGTGCCGGCCCTGGGCAAGCCCACCCACATCATCGTGGGCTTCTGCAAGCCTCGGGGCACGTACACGGCCGCGGGCGTGGACACCGGGACGCGGCGCTTCACCTTCGTGATCAAGGGCGGCAGGGGGACGCAGGAGGCGGCCTTCGCCCGCTTCTACGAGGCCGGGGTCCCCGTCACCGTGTACACCGGGGACGTGAGGCTGCTCAGCCACGAGGGGGCCTCCACGCCTCCGACAGGAGGAGCGGCTCCCGCTCCGCCTCCCCCAGCCGATGCCAGCGGTGGCTCCGGCGGTGACTCCGGCGGTGACTCGGGGAGCGATCTCATCTACCGCGCCTGTATCTCGGATCCGCCCCCAGGTGGCCCGGGCCCTACCGGCGTGCCCCCCGACGCTCCGGACCCCGTGATCTTCGAGAAGCTGGCCTGGCGCACCGCCTTCGCCGTGGGCGCGGTGGCGCAGACGGTTCCGCCGGCCTCGACGCTGCCCCCGCCGCGCTGAGGCTCACGGGGCTCGTCTGAGAGCACCGGTCCGGGCGCGGTGAGGGCCCGGACCGGGCAGTGAGCTCAGGCGGTGGGCGGTGAAGCGCGGGCGGAGCGCTCGGCGCGCAGGTGACGCCGGGCCTTGAGCGCCATCCAGACGCTCAGCCCGAACAGCACCAGGCTCATCGCCCCGAAGGAGCTCCCGACAATCAGCGGTCCCCGGCGGTGGTCGTGGAAGAGCAGGAAGCTCTTGTTCCCACCCCCAAGCGGGTTGGCGTGAAAGAGGTTCACCACGCGTGCGGTGCGCTCGGCCTGGGCCTCGTCCTCCAGCCACCGGGTGCTGAGGGGGAAGTCGCCGCGCGTCGTCTTCAGCACGGGCTTGTAGAGGTTGGCGGCGTCCGCCTTGCTGCTGCGGTTGCGCTCCACCGTGGCGCCGAGGAGCTCCGGGAGGGTGAAGACGCCCACGCGCTCGTGGCTCAGCAGGCTGAGCTCATCCAGGGTGCAGCCGCCGCCCGGATCACACCGCAGCTCCACGCGCGCCTTCACGTTGAGCATCACCAGGCTGAAGACGAGGAACGGCAGGCCCAGCAGCACGAAGGCCACGGCGCCGATGGCCGCGCTACGTCCACGAGAGGAAGGGGCCGCCGTGTTCCCCAGGGACTCCGGGGCAGTGGATCCGGTCACGGCCCCGTCATAGACCCGCGCGCCCAGGGCGGCACCAGGAATCCGCAAGTGGGCACCGGCGGGCCTCGCGCCCCGCCCGACTGTTCACCCCTAGGCCCTTGCCGCCGCGAGCCGCTGCAACCGGTAGCCCCACGCGCCATCTAGGCCAGAGTTCAGCGCAGCGGGGGCCGCTCGCCGAGGACCGCCGCACCGGAGATCCGCCATGAAGGCCGTCGCCGTCTTCCCGAAGTCCCGTGAGGTGCGCGTCATCGAGGACGCCCCCGAGCCGCGGCTGAGCTCGCCCACGCAGGTGCGCGTGCGCACGCTGGAGGTGGGCGTGTGCGGCACGGACAAGGAGATCGCCGACTTCCGCTACGGCACGCCTCCAGAGGGCTCGGACTTCCTCATCGTCGGCCACGAGGCGCTGGGCGAGGTGGTGGAGGTGGGCTCGGCAGTCCAGGGCCTCAAGCCGGGAGATCTCGTGGTGCCGCGGGTGCGCAGGCCGTGTCCGCACGAGCGGTGCCCGGCCTGCCGGCACGGCTACCCGGACTTCTGCATCACGGGGGGCTACACGGAGCGCGGCATCCAGAAGGCGCACGGCTTCTGCGCGCAGTTCTTCGTGGAGGACGTGGCGTACCTGCACCGGGTGCCGGCCCCGCTGCGGCACGTGGCGGTGCTCACCGAGCCGCTCACCATCGCGGAGAAGGCGCTGCGCGAGGTGGAGCACCTGAAGGAGCGGCTGCCGTGGGAGCCGAAGCCCGGGCGCGCGGTGGTGCTGGGCTCGGGCCCGGTGGGCCTGCTGGGGGCCATGGTGCTGCTGCGCGCGGGTTACAGCACCACGGTGTACTCGCGCTCGCCCAAGCCCAACGTGAAGGCGGAGGTGGCCGAGGCGCTGGGCGCGCCGTACCTCTCCTCGCAGCAGGTGCCGGTGGAGGAGCTGCGCAAGCGCGCCGGCCCGGTGGACGTGGTGTACGAGGCGGCGGGGGCCTCCAAGGCCGCGTTCGAGGTGCTGAAGGTGCTGGGGCCCAACGGCATCTTCATCTTCACCGGCGTGCCCGGGCGCAAGGAGCCGCTGGAGCTGGAGGGCGCGGCGCTGCTCAAGCAGATGGTGCTGCACAACCAGGTGGTGCTGGGCACGGTGAACGCGGCGGACATGGACTTCGACGCGGCGCTGGAGGACCTGGAGCGCTTCCACGCCCGCTGGCCGGGCAGGCTGGAGCGGATGATCACCGCGCGCCACCCGCCCGAGGAGTTCATCCAGGTGGTGTCTGACAAGGCAGGCGGCATCAAGCACGTCATCACCTTTGGGTGAGGGAGGCGCACCGTGGGCGGAGGACAACACGAACCCGGAGACAGCTTCGCCACGCAGCAGGCGCCCGAACCGGGCCCGAGGCAGGGCTGGCCCTCGGGAGGCTCGGTGCCCATCCAGGAGCACGGCGTCATCGGAGATCTGCGCACGGTGGCGCTGGTGGGCTCGGATGGCACGCTGGACTGGCTGTGCTTCCCCCACTTCGACAGCCCGAGCGTCTTCGCGGCGCTGTTGGATCCGGAGAAAGGAGGGTACTTCCGCATCTCCCCGGAGCCGGACGGGGCGGTGCGCAAGCAGTTCTACTGGCCCGACACGAACGTGCTGGTGACGCGCTTCTACACGCCGGATGGGGTGGGAGAGATCATCGACTTCATGCCCCTGGTGGGGGCGGGCGAGCACGTGCACCCCCGGCCGCGCGAGGTGCTGCGGCGGGTGCGGGTGGTGCGAGGCTCGATGGCGTTCCGGATGGAGTGCCTGCCGGCGTTCAACTACGGGAGGGACCCGCACACCACGAAGCTGATTCCGCACGGGGTGAACTTCTGCTCGAAGCGGCTGAACCTGACGCTGTCGACGAAGGTGAAGCTGGAGGAGCACGCTCGGGGCGTGAGCGCGCGCTTCGAGCTGCACGCGGGCCAGTCCGCGGTGTTCGCGCTGAGCGAGGGCGCGCCCGACACGTGCGCGGACACGGTGCACAGCCACGAGTCCTCGGAGGCGCTCTTCCGGGACACGGTGAACTACTGGCGCCGCTGGCTGCGCAAGTGCACGTACACGGGGCGGTGGCGGGAGATGGTGTACCGCTCGGCGCTGGCGCTGAAGCTGATGACGTTCGAGCCCACGGGGGCCATCGTCGCGGCGCCCACGTGCAGCCTGCCCGAGTCTCCCGGCGGCGTGCGCAACTGGGACTACCGCTACGTGTGGCTGCGAGACGCGGCCTTCACCGTGTACGCGTTCCTGCGCGTGGGCTTCAAGGACGAGGCCGGAGCCTTCATGCGGTGGCTGGAGGCGCGCTGCGCGGAGCTGCCGGAGGACGCGCCGCTGTCTCTCATGTACTCCATCGACGGGGGCCGGGTGCCGCCGGAGGAGGTGCTGGGCCACCTGAGCGGCTACGGGGGCGCGCAGCCGGTGCGGATTGGCAACGCGGCGGCGGATCAGCTTCAGCTCGACATCTACGGCGAGCTGATGGACTCGGTGTACCTGTACAACAAGTATGGAGCCCCCATCAGCTACGACTTCTGGAGGCACCTGCGGCGGCTGGTGGACTGGGTGTGCGACCACTGGCAGGAGCGGGACGAGGGCATCTGGGAGGTGCGTGGAGGCCGGCGGCACTTCGTGTACTCGAAGCTGATGTGCTGGGTGGCGGTGGACCGGGCCATCCGGCTGGCGGACAAGCGCAGCTTCCCGGCGGACCGGACGCGCTGGCTGGCGGTGCGAGACACCATCTTCGAGGAGATCATGCAGAAGGGCTGGAGCGCCGATCGCAAGGCGTTCATCCAGGCCTATGGGCACGAGGCCCTGGACGCGGCCAACCTGCTCATGCCGCTGGTGTTCTTCCTGTCGCCCGTGGATCCGCGGATGTTGTCCACGCTGGATGCGATGCACCGGCCGCCGGAGAAGGGAGGCCTGGTGTCAGACGGCCTGGTGTTCCGCTACGACGCGGACGCGACGCTGGACGGGATTGCCGGGCGAGAGGGGACGTTCAACCTCTGCAGCTTCTGGCTGGTGGAGGCGATGACGCGGGCGAGCGTGTCGGCACCCCGGTACCTGGAGGAGGCGCGGCTGACGTTCGAGCGGATGCTGGGCTACGCCAACCACGTGGGGCTGTACGCGGAGCAGACGGGCATGTCGGGCGAGGCGCTGGGCAACTTCCCGCAGGCGCTCACGCACCTGTCGCTGATCAGCGCCGCGTACAACCTGGACCGCACGCTCGGGCGGCGGCAGTAGGCACCGGGCCCGCCGTCACCCTACCTGGAGCTGCGTGTTCACCAGCTGGCGCAGCATCTTGGCGTCGAAGGGCTTCTCCACCCGGACGTTGTCGATCCTCCCGAGGAAGTCGCGCGCCCCGGCCGTGAACGCTCCGCCCGTGACGAAGATGAGGTGCCGGAGCCGCTCGGGCATCCGCCGGCTCAGCTCGGCGTGGAACTCCATGCCCGTCATCTCCGGCATCATCAAGTCACACAGGATGAGATCCCACGGCTGGCCCTGCTCAATCCACTCCAGCGCCGCCTGGGGCTTGGTGAAGATCGTCAGGTCATGCTCCGAGCCCAGCGTCCGCCGGAGCGCGTTGAGCACCAGTTGTTCGTCGTCCACCGCCAGGATACGAGCGCGTCGCTTTCCGGCCTCCACCGCGCGTGTCACGTCCACCACCTCGCCCTCCCGCGCCTGCGGCGTGAGTACCACCCGGAACGTCGTCCCCCGGCCCAGCTCGCTGTCGAACTGCAGCTCTCCGCCCAGGCTGGTGATGATGCCGTGGCAGATGGACAGCCCCAGCCCCGTGCCCTCACCCAGCGCCTTGGTGGTGAAGAAGGGCTCGAGCACGCGCGGGCGGATCTCCTCGGCAATCCCCGCGCCGGTGTCGCTCACCTCGGCCACCACCCGCCCTTGCGCATCCACCCGCGTGGAGACGCGGATCTCGTGGCGGTCCGCCGCGCCCTCGGGGATGGCGTGCGCCGCGTTGATCAGCAGGTTGAGGAACACCTGCCCCAGCCGTGCCTCGTTGGCCCACACCGCGGGCACCGGCTGGTACGCCCTCACCAGCCGAGCGCGGTGGCGGATCTCGTTCCACGCCAGCGTCACCGCCGAGTCCATGGCCCGGCTCAGCTCCACCCGCTCCATGCGCGCGTCGTCCGGGCGCGAGAACGTCTTCAAGTCCCGGACGATGAGCCGCACCCGCTCGGCGCCATCTCGAGCCTCGCTCAGCGCCCGAGGCAGCTCGGTGCCCTCCGGCGGCTTCCCCGAGGTCACCGCCGCTTCAATCTCCTGCCGCGCGTAGTCCAGGTTGGCGATGACGTACGCCAGCGGGTTGTTGATCTCGTGCGCCACCCCGGCCGCCAGCGTGCCCACCGAGGCCATGCGGTCGGCCTGCGCCAGCCGCGAGCGCATCTCCTCGCGCTCGCTCATGTCCATCACCGTGCCCAGGATGCGGATCGGCTCCCCGGCCGCGTTGCGGAGGATGGCGCCGCGGTCCAGCACGCGCGCGTAGGTGCCGTTGGCGCGCCGCAGGCGGTACTCGTCCGACCACTGCGACTTGCCTCCACGAACGGCGCGGCGGAAGCCCTCGGCCACGCGCTCGCGATCATCCGGGTGCACCAGCGAGTACCACCACGAGGAATCCTCGCTGACCTCGGGCTGCGGGTAGCCGAGCACGTCCGTGACGCGCTCGTTCCACGAGACTCGGCCCGCCACCAGATCCCAATCCCAGACAATGTCGTTGGTGGCGTGCTGGATGACCGAGAAGCGCTCGCTGGTGGAGCGCAGCTCCTCGATGAGCCGTGTCTGCTGCAGGTTCATGCGCCGCAGCTCGAGCTGGCTCATCACCTGCCGGGCCAGCGCCTCCAGGTTTCGGGTCTGCTGGGACGAGAGCTGGCGGGGGACCAGATCCGCGACACACAGCATGCCCAGCGTGATGCCCTCGGGAGTGATCAGCGGTACGCCCGCATAGAAGCGGAGGTACGGCGACTGCGCGACCAGCGGGTGCTCGCAGAGCTGCGTGTCGAGCAGGGTGTACGGGACGGTGTGGGGCTCGGGCCGCACCACGGAGCGCCCGCAGAAGGCCGTGTCCCGAGGCACCTCTTGGACGTTCACGCCCGTGCGGGACTTGAACCAGATGCGATGCTCGTCCACCAACGAGATCAGCGCGATGGGGGCCTTGCACAGCTGCGCCGCCAGCTGGGTGATGTCGTCGAAGGAAGGCTCGGGTGGCGTGTCGAGCACCGCGTAGCTGCGCAGGGCCACCAGCCGGGCCTGCTCGTTCTCGGGGAGCATGAAGAGCCCAGCGCCCGCGCCGGCCGAGGAGGGCGCGCGGGGCGGATCCGTCCGCGAGTCCGTCGGGGGAGGAGGGAGCTGCGCAGGAGACGTCGCCCTTTGAAGGTTCATGACGGTTTCCTATCCAACTCCAATTTATGAAAAACTGGAGATAAATGGAAGCACGGAAGCTCCGGGAGTACGGGTGTTCAGCACTGGGAGCGGGGCGCCTGCCCGCGCAAGTCGTTCCGGAGGGCGGGTCGGGTGAAGGTATACATGTGAGGTTTCCTGGAGGCACCGCCCACTGATGTCCGCGCTCAAGCCAGCCTTCTTCGAGTTCGCCGTCCGGGCCGACGCGGTCTGGGACCGGTGGAGCCGCCGCGTGAGGCGCCAGTTGGGGCTGGCCCGGCCGCTGCGCATCCAACCCTTCCGAGGCTATGGCACGCCGGAGCGGGCGCTGGTGCAGGCGCGAGTGCTGGAGGACCGGGAGGTGCGGCCCGCGCACCGGCGGCACACGCTGGTGGGCAGCGCGATCGCCTCGTACAAGCGCTACGCGACGCGAGAGATTCCGGGGGCGCGCGTGGCGGTGCGCTGGGGCGCTCAGCGCTGGGAGGGCACCACCGACGAGGAGGGCTTCCTGGAGCTGTGGGTGACGCCTCCGGAGGGCGTGAAGCCGGGGTGGAACCCGGTGGAGCTGGAGCTGCTGGCGCCCGAGCCGGAGGGCGTGGCGATCGTCTCCGCGCAGGTGCTGGTGGCCGGCCCGCGCGCCGAGCTGGGGGTGATCAGCGACATTGATGACACGGTGATCGCCACGGGGGTGACCAACCCGCTCAAGCGCGCCTGGGCGCTGTTCCTCACCGAGCACCGCACGCGGCTGCCGTTCGAGGGCGTGGATGCGTTCTACGCGGCGCTGAACGAGGGCCTGCACGGCCAGGCGGACAACCCCATCTTCTACGTGTCCAGCAGCCCATGGAACCTGTACGAGCACCTGGACGAGTTCCTCGCGCTGCACCGGATTCCGGCCGGGCCGCTGCTGCTGAGGGACTGGGGGCTATCCCGGCAGGGCTTCGCGCCGGGAGGCGGCCACGGCCACAAGCTGGAGAAGATCCGCGGGGTGCTGGGGACGCTCGAGCAGCTGCCCTTCATCCTCATTGGAGACAGCGGCCAGGAGGACGCGGAGCACTACCGGACGATCGTCCGCGAGTTCCCGGGGAGGGTCCGCTGCGTGTACATCCGCAACGTGTCCTCGCGGGCGAGCCGGCGGGAGGAGCTGGCGCGCATCGCGGCGGACGTGAGGGCGGCGGGCAGCGAGCTGGTAGTGGTGGATGACACGGTGACGGCGGCCCGGCACGCGGCGGTGCAGGGGTGGATCCGCTGGGAGGACGTGCCGCGCGTGGAGGAGCACCAGCGCGAGGACGCCCAGGCGCGCACGGTGCTGGACTCGCTGGGGCGCGGGGGCGGCTGAGCGCGCCCGGCCTCAGCGGCAGTCGGAGTCTCGCTGATCCGCCTCGCCGTCCCCGTCGTTGTCCGCGCCGTCCTGGCAGCGGCCCACTTCGTTGGGGGCATACTCGCTGATGTGGAGCGTGTAGCGGATGGGCTCCTCGGTTTCGGCATTGGCCATACCATCCACCACGATCAGCACCGACTGCCCCTGGGTGAGCGTCAGCTTCGCCGCGGCCTGCTTGCCTCCCACCTTGCCCACCGCGCACGCCAGCTCCGTGCCCCGGCACCCCGTGAGGATATAGAGCGCGTTGCTCCAGCCGCTGCCCGCCGTGTCGAAGACGAACGTCCCGCTCTTCGGCGCGGTCCACAGGTGGGCCCGGTCCTGCTGCAGCGGCATGCCACACGTGCCCTGGAAGCCGTCTCCCGAGTCCACCGTCTCGCCGAACGTCGTGACGGGCAGCGCGCTGCCCAGGTCCTGGTTCGCGCACCCGCTCCCGCCGCAGCGCGGATCTCCCTGGCAGTCCGTGTCCGCGCAGTCCACCCAGCGATCGCCGTCGTTGTCCCGCCCGTCGAAGCAGGAGCCGGCCTCGCTCTCGCGCAGCTCGTCGATGTGCAGCTCGAAGTAGCCCGAGTTGAAGGCGCCGGTGCTCGGCGAGTCCACCACCACCAGCACCGTCTGGCCCGCCTCCAGCGAGACGGTGACGCGCGCCCCGCCGCCGTAGCTGATGCCCTCGGTGGCGCACGCCAGCTCCTCTCCGCCGCACCCGCCGCGCCGCACCACCAGCATCGAGCGGAAGGCCGAGCGCGCCGTGTCGAGGACGAAGGTGCCGCGCTTGGGTGCCGTCCACAGGAAGCCCCGGTCCGGCGCCGAGGCGCCTCCGCACGAGGCATGGTGATCATCATTGCTGAAGGCAGTGGTGCCCTTCACCGTCACCGGCAGCGTGCTGCCCAGGTCCTGGTCCACGCACACGGACTGCGAGGTGTAGCAGACCCCCGACACGCCGCTGGCGCCACAGCTCTCCGGAGCGGTGCAGGTGCCGCACTGCAGCGTGCCGCCGCACCCATCCGGCACAGGGCCGCAGTTCTTCTCCAGCAGCCCACAGCTATAGGGACGGCAGACCCGGGCCCCACAGACGTTGGGGGTGCCGCCACCGCCGCATGTCTCCTCCCCCGAGCACTCGCCGCAGTTCAGTGTGCCGCCGCATCCATCCGGCACGGCACCGCAGTTCTTCCCCAGCGAGGCGCACGTGGCCCGTACGCACGCGGCGCCTTCACAGACGTTGGGGACCGCGCCCCCACCGCAAGCCTGGCCCTCGGGGCAGGTGCCACACTCGAGCGTGCCGCCGCATCCATCGGACACCGTGCCGCAGTTCTTCCCCAGCGAGGCGCAGGTGGCGGGCTGGCAGGACGCCTTGCCGCACACGTTGGGAGCACCGCCGCCCCCGCAGGCCTCGCCCTCGGGACAGGCGCCGCACTCGAGCATGCCTCCGCACCCGTCCTGCAGGGTGCCGCAGTTCTTCCCCAGCGCGGAGCAGGTGGTGGGCGTGCACACGGGCAGGCCACACACGTTGGCGAGCCCTCCTCCTCCGCAAGTCTGTGGAGCGGTGCAGGTGCCGCACTGCAGCGTGCCTCCGCACCCATCGGAGGCGGCGCCGCAGTTCTTCCCCAGCGAGCCACACGTCCCGGGCTGGCAGGGCGCCGGAGCGCACACGTTGGGCGTGCCGCCGCCCCCACACACCCGGCCCTCGGGGCAGTCACCGCAGTGCAGCGTGCCGCCGCAGCCGTCGATGGTGATGCCGCAGTCCATCCCCTGGGACTCGCACGTCATCGGCTGGCACAGCGAGCGCTGTCTGCCCGCGGACTCATCTCCGGGCATGACGGTGGTGTTGCAGGCCGACAACCACAGGCCCACGAGGCACAGCCCCCAACCCAGTCCTCCCCCTCGCCGCATGCTCCCGCACCTTCCCCGGCCGGCAACCTGGGAGTGCCCCCGGCTTGAGGGAAGGGGGCCCGCTCGGACGGGGCCCGATTTCCAACATCCCCCAGCCCGGCGAGGCCGCTTCTAACTGTCGTCCCTCTGGCACACCTTGTGCGCGGGCCCCCGCCGCCGTGCTGGGGACCGAGGGGGGAGGATGAGACGGCCTTGGACGTTCGCGCGCCGCGTCGGGGCGGGGCTCGTGGCCTCCTGGGGAGTGGCGATCGCCATTCTCGTCACCTCCCTGTTCGCCGTGCGAGCCGTCAACGTGGGCAACGAGAACGAGGACCGGGAGCTCGCGGTGGAGCTGCTCGAGATGGATCGCCTGAGCCGGGCCTTCACCGACAAGGTCGACAGCGAGCGGAACTTCGCCATCTCCCGGGATCCCCTCCTCGCGGAGCAGATGGAGGTGGAGCGCGATCACTTCCTGGCGACGGCCGAGCGGCTGCGGCTGCGGCTGGCGAAGGAGCCGGGCGCCGTGCTGCTGGAAGAGCTGTTGCGCGCCGAGCGCGAGCACGAGGACGCCCTGCAGCGGCTGTTGTCGTCTCAGCAGCGCTCCTCCAGCCGGCAGCAGGTGGACACGCTGCTGCGCACGGCGGCCGGGCGCGAGCGGGCCCAGGTGGAGATGGCGCTCGATCGGCTGGCGCGGTACTGCGACGATCGGATGGTGCGCAACATCGAGCAGGAGGTGCGCGAGGATCGGCAGGCGCTGGCCCTCATCTTCACCATGGCCGTGCTGGGGCTGCTGGGGATGATGAGCCTGGCGTGGGTGCTGGGCCGCAAGCTGCGCCCCCTGCATCGCGAGGCGATGGACTCCGAGCAGCGCTTCCGGGTGCTGGTGGAGGGAGTGCAGGACTACGCGCTCTACCTGCTGGACGCGCAGGGGCGGGTGGCGAGCTGGAACCCTGGCGCCGAGCGCATCAAGGGGTGGAAGGCGGAGGAGGTGATGGGACGCTCCCAGGCCCTGTTCTACACCCCGGAGGAGGCGGCGGCAGGCGAGCCGGAGCGGGAGCTGGTGCGCGCCGAGCGGGACGGGCGGCTGCGCATCGAGGGCGTGCGGGTGCGCAAGGACGGCACTCGCTTCTGGGCCGAGACCACCTACGCCGCGCTGCGAGACGAGGACGGGCGCCTGAAGGGCTTCGCGAAGGTGATGCGCGACATCACCGAGCGCCGGCGTGCCGAGCGCACCCAGCGCCTGTTCGCGGAGGCGGGCCGCATCTTCAACCAGCTCTTGGAGCCGCAGGTGATGGTGGCCGAGCTGGCGCGGCTGATGGTGCCCGAGCTGGCGGACGGGTGCGTGCTGTACATGCTGGCCTCGGAGGAGCGGCTGGTGCCGCGGGCGGTGACGCATGCCTCGGCGGAGAAGGAGCGGCTGATGTGGGAGCTGATCCAGCGCTATCCCGCCGCGCTGTCTGGAGCGGGCCGGGTGGCGCGGGTGGTGCGAACGGCGCGCTCGGAGCGCGCGGAGTGGTTGACGGCCGAGGCGCTGGAGCGGACGGCCCAGGACGAGGAGCACCTGCGGATGCTGCGGCGGCTGGAGGTGGGCTCGGTGCTCACCGTGCCGCTGTGCGTGGGCGAGCAGACCCTGGGGGCACTGGTGCTGCTGGTCAGCCAGCCGGAGCGCCGCTTCACGGCGACGGATCAGGTCTTCGTGGAGGAGCTGGCCGGGCGGGTGGCGCTGGCGTTGGACAACACGCGGCTCTTCCTGGAGGCGCAGCGGGCCCTGGAGCTGATCGGCGTGGCGTCGCATGATCTGGCCAACCCGCTCAACGCGATGCAGCTGCTGCTGACCCGGCTGCGGCGGATGGAGCCGGACCAGGAGCCCGAGCGGGTGCGCGAGGGGCTGGCGGCGGCGCTCCGGCACTCGCAGCGGCTGGGGCAGCTGCTGCACAACCTGTTGGACTTGTCCCGGCTGTCCTCGGGGAAGCTGGAGCTGGAGGTGTCGCGGGTGGATCTCACGGAGGTGGTGCGCGAGGTGGTGGAGCGCCACGCCGAGCAGGCCGCCGAGGCGGGCTGTTCCATCTCCTTCGAGGCGGGGCTGGGGCTTGAAGGGCAGTGGGACAGGCTCCGGCTGGAGCGGGTGGTGACGAACCTGCTGTCCAACGCGCTGAAGTTCGGGCGGGGCAAGCCCATCGAGGTGCGGCTGGCCCAGGTGGACGGGCGGGCGCGGCTGACGGTGAAGGACCACGGCGTGGGGATTCCGCCGGAGGCGCAGCGGCGCATCTTCGAGCGCTTCGAGCGGGAGAAGTCAGCGGTGCGGCATGCGGGCTTCGGGCTGGGGCTCTACATCGTGCGGCAGTTGGTGGAGGCGCACGGGGGGCTGATCCGGGTGGAGAGCACCCCGGGGGAGGGAGCGGCCTTCACGGTGGAGCTGCCGCGGGCGCCGCCAGCGGCTGTGGTGGAGCCGGGGCCAGGGCCCGAACCTCACTGACGCGGGATGCGAGCAGGAAGGTCAGGAGCGGGGAGCCTGGAGCTTGCGCAGGAACGAAGCAAAGGCCGTGCACTGACGTGCGAGCACCTCCAGATCGCACTCACGAGCGATGTCACGGCGGATCTCCGCTGCGTCACGGCTGCTGGCGTGCTCCTCACACCACTCCTTGAGGAGTTCCTTGGCCTGACGTTTGGCGAGCTTCTCCGGGGGCTTGGGCGAAGCGAGCGGCTTGCGCAGGGCAGACTTGAGGGCGGAAGGATCCGCGACGAGCCACGCCTCGAACTCCTGGATGGCGACGGAGACGATCGCCTTCACGGAGAGCCCCTCCAGCGCGGAGTCGAGCAGGCCCTGCCGCTCGTCATCTCCATCTGCGTCAACGAGGACGATGGCGAGGTCCGGCTGCTTCTTGGGGTCGGCCCACAAGAGGAGGGGGCGCAGGGTGTCGGGGCTATGGAGCGTGCTGCCTTTGACCAGCCTTCCGCGTCCAGTGCGGAGAGGCTCCTCGAAGCTCACATCCGAGGCATTCAAGCCACGGGACTTCACCAGGCACCGGCGCACGAGCAGGTGAGCGGAGCCCAGCTCTTCCTCAGTGAGCGCGGAGCCAGGAGCGGGCTGGAGGCTCTTGGAGCCCGCGAGTTCACCGGCACCTTCAGCGTAAACGACGACACGGAACATGCTCAGCGCCCCGGGACTCCACCCACGCTGCCAGAGAGCCAGATGCTGCCGAGCGACTCGCGATATTCCTTGTAGACCTGCTGCCAGTTGGTGGTGTCCGTCGGCGCCTCATTCACCTGGACGGAACCATCCTCGGAGGAGCGAGTGAGGAAGCGAACTTCCTCGGGGCGCACATACTCCAGCAACTCAGCGGAGTGGGTGGCGAGGACGACCTGGACGGGCTTCTTGCCAATCTCACCAGTCGTCATCTTCCGTAGGAACTGGATGAGTTCATCGAGCAGGTAGGGATGCAGAGCGCGCTCGGGCTCCTCGATGGTGAGGATGTCCGGCGAAGGATTCTGGTACTGGAGCACGAGGAATGCGAGCACCAACATGGTGCCGTCTGAAACCTGTGACGGAGCAAACCAGAGATCCGGGTTCCAACGATCCTGAAAGCGTAACCGGAGCTGTCCCTTGGAAGTGGGTTCAAGATCTACGTCGCTGAACATCGGAACCAGCCGACACAACTCTTTCGCCACGGCGGCTTGCTGCTGTCGGGAGAGGCTCGCGAAGACGTTGGTCAGGTTGTCACCAGTGGGGCTCAACTGCTGGGCAGAAGCCAGCACGTTCTCTTTGCGAAGTGCTTTGAGGTCGAGCGCCAGAGATTGCAGCGTGTGGCGCACATCCAAAGAATGGCCGCTGTTCGGGAAGCGTTGGTAAAATCCGGCACTGCCATCTGTGTAGGCCCATATGATCTGAAGTTCTTGGTCGGGGTTCAGCTTCCAGAAGTCTGAAGATTCGATCCCAGATCTTGGCTTCAACCCTTCCAGTACCGATGTCTTACCGGACGAATTGGGGCCCACCAGCACGGTGAGCGGCGCGAGCTTCAGCGTCACGCTCCGGAGGCAGCGGAAGTTCTTGAAGTGGACCGACTGAATCACGAGCCCACCTTATCAGCCCCCAGCCCGAGCGCCCGCTTTCAGACGTGCAGCGTGAGCTCGGGCGCTGGCGCCATGGACAGCGCTCGCAGGGGCGACTCGGGTGGCACCCGCTCCTGCTCCTCCATCCGCTCGAACTCCACGGGATCGTGCGCGCAGAAGATCGTCACTTCGGAGCTGTGGCGCATCGCCAGCCCGCGCAGCCGCTGCTGGTTGTAGTGCCGCAGGCGCGCGTCCTTCTGCATCAGCGTCTGGTAGAAGCGCAGGCCCGGCGGGCAGCGACGCCGCGCCACCTCCATCTCCCCATGGTGGAAGTACGCGTCTCCCGCGTGCAGCAGCCAGCCTCCACCCACCTGGAGCGCGATGCCCGCGTGCCCCAGCGTGTGTCCCAGCAGCGGCACGAAGAGCAGCTCCGGCGGCAGCCCGGACAGCTCGCGCACGCACTCGAAGCCATACCAGCGCTCGCCACCCCGGTTCATCGGGTACGTCACCCAGTTCATCTCGTGCATCCACTGGAGCGGCCGGAACCGCCTGCGGTCCAGCGCTGTCTTCTGCGCCACCGCCGCCTGGTACTCCGCGTCCAGCAGGTGCACCCGCGCCCAGGGGAAGTCATCCAGCCCGCCCGCGTGGTCGAAGTCCAGGTGCGTCAGGAGGATGTCCGTCACGTCCGTGGGCTTGAAGCCGAGCCGCTCCACCTGCCGGATGGCCGTCATCTCCTCGTTGAGCCGCGGCCGGCACAGCACGTCCAGGAACAGCGGGCTCAGCCGCGGCCGGGGGTCGCGCACGTCATTCAGCCCAAAGCCCGTGTCCACCAGCACCAGGCTCCGGTCCGTCTCCACCAGCAGGCAGTGGCACACCAGCGCCGCGGGGCCCGTCACTCCCTTTCGTCCGTCCATCACCCGGCGGCCGGGCGGGCACATCGTCGTGCAGTTGAGGTGGTGGATACGCAGCGGCATGGCTCGACTCCGGGGCGCGGGGCCTGGATGGCCCGGATCCGGAGCAAAGGTGCGCCATGAGGTGCGCGGGAGGAATCCGAGAGCAGGGGCTCACGGCGGCGTCTGGCCGCCCGAGCAGGCGCCTAGAGCCGCTCCAGGTGCTCGGCCGTCAGCTCGCTCCGCACGTTCCCGGTGTTCAGCGTGGAGGCGGGCTCGAAGAGCAGCACCTGCACCTCCTCGTCGGCCACCGGCCGGTGCTCCACGCCTCGGGGGACGATGAGGAACTCCCCGGGCTCCAGCTCCACCGTCCTGTCTCGCAGCTCCATCCGCAGCCGGCCCTTCACCACCAGGAAGAGCTCGTCCTCGCTCTCGTGGTGGTGCCACACGAAAGGCCCCAGGAGCTTGGCCAGCTTCACCTGCTGACCGTTCAGCTCTCCCACCACCTTGGGCGTCCAGTGTTCGGAGAAGCGCGAGAGCTTCTCCGCGAGGTTGATCTTCTCCACCCGCGCGGTGGGCGATAACGCGGAGCCCGCGGGCTCTTCCGCCGGTGTCTCGGCCTCGGCCGCTCGGCGCGAGTCCCACCGCGGGCGCCAGCAGCTCTGGTTCCGAGCGGCCGTGCCTACTCGCTGGGTGGGCGGTGCTTCGGTATCACTTCGCATCCCTGGCCCCCATCCGTGGGGCGCCGGGCCCCGTGTCACGCAGATGATGGCTCGAACCTAGGCACCCCCGAGCAGACGGGCAGCCCCATGTGTCGAGTGGTGGGCAGCGCTCTCGCCAAGCCCCCGAGCGGGAGCGGCGTAAGTCAGTCCGGGTAGAAGAGCGGCTCGCGTTGACGCACGAAGTCGCTGATCAGCAAGGCCACCTCGGGCTGCAAGTCCTGGAACTGGACGCCCACGCCCGGCATGAGGTCCGGGGTGTGATCGTTCGGCTCGCGCAGGAAGCGCACCACGCCGCTGGCCTTCAGCGGACGGCCGCCCGGCAGCGTGAAGTCCAGCTCCACCTGGGTGCCGCGTGGCACCGTCTCCACCGTGGCGACGAAGAGGCCGCCCGAGCTGATGTCCGGGGAGAAGCCGGTGAAGAAGTTCGAGTCGCTGCCCAGGCCGATGTTCGTCCGCAGCCTGACGCGGGAGCGCTCTCGCGCCGGCGCGCTCCGGGCCTTGGGGGCCTTGGCGGTCGCGGCCGCGGTGGATGCGGCCCGAGGTGAGAAGGCGGGGCGGGCAGCCTCGGTGCGAGCCCGCTGGGCCTCACGGGCGCGGGCGGCCTCCTGCTCGCGGCGGGCGCGGGCGGCGGCCTCGGCCAGCTCCTTGAGGCGGGCCTCCGCGTGGGCCAGCTCCTTCGCCAGCGCGCTGGTCTGCTGCTGGAAGGCGTGCAGGGCGATCTGCGCTTCCTCCGTGGCCTGGAGGCGGATCTCCAGCGCCTGCTGGCGCGCGGCCAGCGCCCGCTCCCGAGCGGCTTCCACGGCCAGCTCGGGGATGGCGGCGGCCTGGAGCCGGGCGCCGATCTCCGAGAGGGAGACGTCCTCGGAGTGCTCGGCCTGGGCGCGGTTCAGCTCGGCGCGCATCTGGCTCAACCGGGAGGCCAGCGTGCTCGCCTCCTGCGTGGCGCGGGAGACGTGCTCCGCGAGCCGCGACTCCAGGGAGTTCACCTCGGACTCCTCGCGGGCCAGCTCGGCTTCGCGGGTCTTCTGAGTGGAACGGTTGTGGGCGTTGGGCGACGGGCTCATCTCGGCAGGCTCCAGACGAGCCCCCACTCTAGCGTCCCCGCGCCCGGGCCACGAGTCCCCTGAAGTCCCACCCCGGGTGAATCGCGGGCAGGCAGGCGAGCACCCTCCTCCCGAGAGGACCCTGGGAGGAAGGTACCCGGGAGAGGGCCGTCAGTCCGCGCCCTTGATGCAGGCCACCGGCTTGAGGCGGCGCTCCACCTTGGCAAGCCCCGCCATCTCCACCGTCTCCAGCACGTCGTCGAGGTTCTTGTAGCAAGGCCCCGACTCGTCCAGCGGCGTGTTGCGGGTGTTGAGGAGGATGTCGGCCTGCGCCATGCGGCGATCCGTCTCCTCCTGCTGGAGCACGCGCCGGGCCTCGCCGCGAGACAGCCGCCGACCCGAGCCATGGTTCACCGAGTAGATGGACTTCTCGGCGCCCTCCTCGGCGAAGAGGATGGCGCTGCCCGTCTCCATGGAGCCGGGGATGAGGATGGGGTGGCCGGTGTGCTCCCACGCCGTCTTCTTCAGGGCGGGGTGGCCCTTGGGGAAGGCGCGGGTGGCGCCCTTGCGCGCCACGAACTTGCCGGCCTCCTTCTGGATGAGGTTGTGGGAGATCTCGTAGTAGATGTCCGCGGTGCCGCCGAACACCTCCTCGAGCGCGGCGCACACGGCCTCGCCGATGATGAGCCGGTTGGCCACGGCGAAGTTGGCCGCCATGTTGTGGAGGTTCCAGTACTCGCGGCCCAGCTTGGACTCGGCGTCCAGCCAGACGAAGTCCTCGCTGCGGCTCTTGAGGCCCAGGGCCTGCGCGCCCTCCACGAAGAAGTGCTTGGCGATGTTCCACCCGAACCCGCGGCTGCCGGTGTGCAGCATCACCCACACGCGCCCGTCTTGATCCACCTGCATCTCCGTGAAGTGGTTGCCGCCGCCCAGGCTGCCGAGCTGGTCGCGCTTGTCGTAGGCGCGCTCGGGGATGTCCACCCGGTCATCCTCCACGGGGATGAAGTCCCGCTCCGTGGTGGAGGCGTTGCGGCCCAGGGCCTTGGCGCCGTGGCGGACGACCTCGGCGAAGGTGCTCGGGCTGATGCGGCGCTGCTTCTGCACCCGGCTGGCGCCCACGCCCACGGCGATGCGTTGGATGACCTCGTCGATCCACCGCCGGCGCTTGTCCTTGTCGGCCACGTCCTCGGCGGTGAGCGTCGTCTTGAGCTGCACCATGCCGCAGCCGATGTCGTAGCCGGCGGCGGTGGGCAGGAGGATGCCGTCGGTCTCCACCACGGTGCCGATGGGCACGCCGTAGCCCACGTGGCAGTCCGGAGTCACCGCGACGCGAGTGACGCCCGGGAAGGAGGCGGCGTTGACGACCTGATCAAAGACGGCCTCCTCGAGTCCAGGCGAGTCCGGGCCTTCGCCATAGAGGAGCTTGTCGGAGAGGAAGAGATCCGCGGAGACGCGCATCGTCTTGGTCTTCGGCAGTACGTAGTGCCCTTCCGAGACCTTCTCCAGCGTTTGAATCCAGCCCATGGCGTAGCCCTCCCTAGGGACATTGAACACGCGGCAGCGACGGTACCGTCCGAAAGTTGCTGACCGGCAGGCGTGACAACCGGGGATACGCTGATAGGCAGGAGGGCCAGGGGGCAAGCGGTTTCGTGCCGTTCCGGCGCTTCTGGCGTAAGGAAGGGAGTGGGCCGCCGCCCACCAAGGAGCAGAGGCATGCGCGTCGAGCAGCTGGAGCTGACCAACTTCCGGGGCATCCGCCACCTCGTGCTGGAGTTCCCGACCCAGACGACCGTGCTGGTGGGCATCAACGGCGTGGGCAAGTCCGCCGTGCTTGACGCGTTAGCGACATTGTTAGAGCGATTGATCTTCAATCTGAAGACATCGCCCGGGCCTGGCATTTTCCTTGTGACGACAGGTGAATATGCCCCTTCAGCTGAGCGTGACATTCGAGTGGGGGCGGACTCCCTAGAGCTGACTGTTCAGGTTACAGAAGGGGCAGATTCCTTCTCGTGGCGGAGGACCACGTCAGGTCTGAATTGGAAGAGAGCGGAGGGGCTTTCAGAGGTTGTGGGGGGACTGGTTGATCGGCTGAAGGGGAAGGCGTCTCTGCCGCTGGTAGTGCAGTACTCGACGAGTCGAGGTCAGTGGTCGGATACGACGCACTCGGATTCTCAAGGGACCAATAGCCCTGAAAAGGCCTTCCAAGATGCCTTCCCTGCGGGAAGGAAGACCTTTGACGCATTCTACGCTTGGTTCAGAGAGCGCGAAGACATCGAGAATGAGGAGCGAGCGCAAGGCAAGCTTGATTTCAAGGATCCACAGCTTGAGGCCGTCCGCACTGCCGTCGCCGCCCTCCTTCAGGGCTTCTCAAATCTCCGCATCGAACGCAAGCGGCGGCGGATGACAGTGCAGAAGGATGACGAGATCCTTGATGTCACCCAGCTTTCCTCTGGGGAGAAGGCGCTGCTGACGCTGGTCAGTGATCTCGCGAGGCGACTCTCCATCGTCAATCCTAGGTCGGCGAATCCACGGCTCGAAGAGGGCGTTGTCCTTATCGATGAGGTTGACCTGCACTTGCACCCGCGCTGGCAGCGGATGCTGCTTCCGTCGCTTGAGCGCACGTTCCCCAACTGCCAGTTCATCGTCACCACACACTCGCCGCAGGTCATCAGCGAAGTGAAGCCGGAGTGCATCTACCTGCTGGAGCGCAAGGACGGTGAGACCGTTGCGCGGCGCCCAGAGTCCTCCTTCGGGCTCGACAGCAACCGGATCCTCGAGGACCTGATGGGCGTGGATGAACGGCCCAGGCGTATCAAGGAGCAACTGACCCGGTTCTTCCGCCTCATCGACGAGGGCAAGCTCGATGAAGCCAAAGCGCTCCGGCAGCAGCTCGAAGAGGAGATTGGCTCCGACGAGCCGAGCTTCGCCAAGGGCGAGGTCCTGATCCGTCGCAAGGAGATGCTGGCCGGTGCGCCCGATCGTCCGCAGCGCTGAGCCTCCAGCACTCACCGCCTGGAAGGCGCTGGCCTCCCCGGACTGGCAGCCAAGCTGGGACAACTTCCAGAAGCCCCAGAAGCCGGAGGTCTGGGGCGTGCTGCTCAGAGACCAGGGTTTCGTCTGCTGCTACTGCGAGCAGAGGGTGGACATGCGCGGATCGCATATCGAGCATCTGCAAGCGCGCCATGCCGCTCCGCACCTCGCGCTGGAGTTCACCAACCTCCTGGCCTCCTGCCAGGGCGAGCTGCCCAAGGAACCCGCTCACTGCGGGCATCTCAAGGGGTATGCACCTCTCAGCGTGCATCCCCTCATGCCGGACTGCCGGGAGTTCTTCGTCTTCGACAGCGCAGGAGGGATCCGGCCTACCTCTGATCCGGCGAGGACCACGATGGCCCAAAGCGCCATTGGGACACTGGGCCTGGACATACCGAAGCTCATTGCCATGAGACGTGACGCGATTGATGGCGCCGTGGAGTTCTTGAGCGAAGGTCCCAGCGAACAGGAGATCCGCCAGTTCATCGCGGTCATCGACTCCCGGGACGCGGATGGGAAGCACACTCCCTTCGCCAGTGCCGTAGTGCAGTTCCTGACGGCCTACCTGTAGTCCCCTGCAGGCCGCGCTAGCAGCTGAACATCGCCCACCTCACAGGCGACTTGTCCCCAAGGGAAAGGCAGGCCGTCTCACGAGCGAAGTTTCGCTCGCGTACATCTGTAGCCGCAGGGCAGGAATGAGGGGTTGCAGCAGCCGCGCCGCGTTCCCATTCATCCCTCCAGAGCAACAAGGGGGTAGGGCGATGGTTCTTGGTGGATTGATCCTGTCGTTGGCGTTGCACGCGGCTCCTCCGGTTCAGCTGTCGGGCCAGGTGTTCAACCCGTCGGTGTGCGCGAAGAAGCGGGTGGACGCGTGTGGCTGTCACCACGTGTATGGCATCCGGCACTGCCACCCCAACCGCAAGAGCGATCACTGCGAGGCGCCGGTGAACGCGACGGCTCCCGACGACAAGAAGGACAACGAGTCCGTCTCGATGTAGTGCGGTCGTGGCAGGTCCCAGCCCTGGCGGGCGGCCTCTCGCAAGCGGGGCCGTCCGAGCCACAGGCTGGCCGAGCGGGACTTGCTGCCTCCCAGGATGGAATCCCTCCTGCGGCTAGTGCAAGCAGGCAGTCTTGTGATCAGTCTTCCTGGCTCCAGGGTGAGCGGCCGTTCGAGGCCCGCCAGTCATTCGCCTCGGCTCCACCCGCGCCGTGATCCAGTCAGCCCTGATGCAGGGCTGCGGACCCGGCGCGGAGCCCCACCGCTCGTCAGTGCACCATGTCAGAGGCCGCCTCGGGCTCGGGCTCCACGGTGATGTCGACCGTGAAGTCACGCAGCATCGGTGGGAGCTGCTCCAGGTTCTCCACCAGGTGCATCTCGAGCGGCGTGTGCGAGCGGATGACGGCCCAGTTGTCCTGGGGCGAGCAGCGGAGCGCGAGAGAGCTCGCCGACAAGCGCCGCACCTCCAGGCGAGGCCCCGAGTCCTTCGAGCAGTCCAGAGACGCCAGCCCGGAAAGGGCCTGGGCCTGAGGCAGGGCTCGTGCTGCTTCGAGCAGGGCCTCCTGAGGCGGCGGCGGTGGCGCCACGACATTCCTGGGCGGCGCCACGCTCCGAGGAGCCTGAGCCTGCGAGCCCGTCGTCACCGAGCGCGGTGGCAGCGAGGCCCCGGACGGAGTGCCCGGCGCCGGGGTGCTGCCTGCCGCCGAGCGAGGCGGGCGCGCGGAGGGCGCCACGGGATGAAGCACGGGAGGCTGGAAGCCCGGAGACCCGGGGCCTTCCGCTGGCTGCTGGGGAGCTGAAGCCACCGGGACCGCGTTTGCCGGGCGGCGTACCACCGGAGGCAGAGACCGGGCCGCGGTCGCCATGGCTGCTCCCATCTTCTCCGTGCGGGAGGCGGACGGCGCCGGAGCCGGCCCCCCCGCGGCCGCGGAGGGCCCTCGCGGGGCGGGCAGCAGCACGGGCTGACCCAGCGGCGCCAAGGAGGGCGGCAGCGCCCGCTGGATGGGCGGCAGCGCGGCCGTGCGCAGCGGATCCTCGGGGAGCGGTGGCCTGAAGGGACGCGGTGCCCGCGAAGCCGGCGGGACCGGATCCACGCCGGACTCCAGGGGCGGCAACAGCGGCAGCTCCTCGAACTCGGCGGGAGCGGCGACGAGTGGCTCGTCGTGCTGCGGTCCCAGGCGGGCAACATCCGCCTGCAGGAGCGGATCCCTTGGATC
>NZ_JBJMQP010000119.1:0-19624 GCF_045802625.1 Hyalangium sp.
CAGCGACAAGGACTGCGCTGAGCAGCGTCTTCATATTGATTGAGCGCCTCCGGCTCGGGGGTTTGCGAGAGACAGACTCCTGCCTGGACGCGACCCAGGCGACGGAGCGGGCGCACTCTACGGCCCCAATTCCAGAAAAGGCGAGAACCTTGGAGAACGGGCTTATCAGGAGGCGCGACTCGGCGCGTCATGTTCATTCCTGCTCAATGCCCGCTGAGGCACTACGAAGGGCTCACCGATGAGATCTCCGTGGGTCTACGCCTCAGGATTCCGCGTTGACATGAACGCACAGCCTGCTTGTAGGTTCGAACTCTTATTGGCAGGAGCCAACGCCTGGAGGCGCTGCGTGTCGCGTGGGTGGGTGGTGCTGCTGTGCATGGTGCTGGTGGGGTGTAGCGGCACGGCTCCCAGCATCCGTGATACCCCGGAGCAGCCCCAGCGCTGTGTCTATGTCCCGCGCCGTGGCGGTGAGGCCAGTGCCCGGAACGAAACGGGTGCTTCCGCTCGCGAGGGTATGCACGTGGTGCTGGTGGCCGCAGCGGCGGGGGCTTCGCCCGTGGCTCCACTCGCTCCACGCTCGGTACCTTCGCTGGAGGGGCTGTCGGGCGAGAGCCTGGGGGATGGAGTCCCCCGCGGCGTGCTCCGGCTCGTGCCAGAAGGCGGCCCGGGTGCGGAGGCCGGGGCTGGCGGCGCGGCGGGAGAGGTGGTGGTGGTGGGAGGTGCGGTGGTCGCGGCGGTCGGCAGCGGCCTCCTGGTGTGCCTGACCGCCAGTGCGGCCGCGGATGGGGAGAAGACTCCCATCGACATCGCTGACGAGTACTACGGCACGCACTTCGGGGATGTGAAGGGCTGGGTCCAAGGTCAATACCCGCCCCAGGCTCCCCCTGGCGCGGCGCCCGAGTCGAAGCCCTACAAGAGTGACAAGAAGCGGCTGGGGCGCCTCTACGTCACCTACACGAAGTTCAATAAGGTTACCCGCCGTCGCTACGCGGGGCGGACAAGCATGGTCGTCGATCTCACTCAGTCCCTCGCACTTCAAGCGATAGCGGCCGTTCTCATTCGAGACAAAAACCATCACATGGACGAGGACATCGAACCGAAGAGCGCTGGGTTCGACAATGCGCAAGTGGATAGGTTCGATGTTGGGAGCGCCATTGACTACAACCAGAGATACAATGATGTCGCGTATTGGCGGATTCGCGGAAGAGAGCAGCAATTGATTGATTCCCTGGGGGGCGCTCGCTCTGACACCGGAGAGCCCTATCAATCTGAGAATACCGTCCGCGGCGTGGCGAAAGACAATCCGCGAGGCCGACAGTTCCACGATGCCGCCACGGAGATGTGGGGCGAGCTTCACTCGTACACAGGATACTAGAAATGCCGCGACTCTACAGGCCGGGCTCGTTCTTAAGAATTCCTCTCGCCGACGGCTCCTTTGGCTATGGCCGGGTGCTAAAGCTGCCGCACGACGCCTATTACAATTACAGAACCGAGACTCCGGATTCCGACCTGGAGCGCATCGCCTCCCAGCCCATCCTCTTCAAGATTTCTGTCCGCCACCTGGAAGAGCGGAGGTGGGAGCTCATCGGGTGGATGAAATTGGAGGAGCAGTTTTCTCAACCCATCGTTCAGTTCATGCAGGACATCGGAAACTTCCGCGACTGCATGATCTTCGACACTGCCGGCAATGAGAGAAGTGCGGAACCGCAAGAGTGCGTCGGGCTTGAGCGCGCCGCTGTTTGGGAAGAGGAGGGGGTCGAGCAACGCCTGCTCGACACCTTCATGGGGCGCTCCAACGAGACGGTGGAGGATATGAAAGTACGCTTAAAATAGGATAGCCCTCCACCCGCGCCGGAAGGCTCAGCGGAACGTCGCCTCGCAGAAGCGCTCCAGCCGCGCGAGGGCCTCCGAAAGCTGGGTGCGCCCCAGCCCCATTCGAAAGTGGTTGCCCGGAAAGTCATACACATTGCCCGGCAGCAGCAGCACACCTTCGCGCTCCACCAATGCCTGGCAGAAGTCGGCCACCGGCATGTCCCGCAGCAGGCGCGGAAAGGCCACGCTCCCCGCGCGAGGCCGCACCCAGCGGAACGTGTCCGCGTGGCGCGCGAAGAACGCATCCAGCCGCTTCAGGTTGTCCTCCAGGATGGCCCGGCTGCGCGCCAGCACCTGCTCCCGGGCACGCAGGGCGATGAGCGCGAGCACCTCGCTCGGGGCGCTGTTGCAGATGGTGGTGTAGTCCTTGTACGCCGCGCACCGGCGCAGCAGCTCCGCGTCCCGGCTCGCCAGCCAGCCCACTCGCAGGCCCGCGAGCCCAAACGCCTTGGACATCACCCCCAGGCTGACGCCGCGAGAAGTGCGCTCCACCGCCGCAGGCAGCGTCCGCGCCGGCGCGTGCTCCAGCAGCCGGTACACCTCATCGGACAACAAGTACACCCCGCGCTCCTCGGCCAGCGCGCACAGCGCCTCGAACATGGCGGGCTCCGGCAACGCACCCGTGGGGTTGTGCGGAAAGTTCACCACCAGCAGCCGGGTGTTCGGCCGCAGCGCTCGTCGCACCGCGTCCAGATCCAACGCCCAGCCGTCCTCCTCGCGCAGCGGCAGCAGCGTCACCTCCGCTCCCGTGGCACGCGCCACCTCATACAAGGACTGGTAGCCCGGCCACGTCACCACCGCGTGCTCCCCCGGCCCCAGCAGCACGTTCATCAGGACGAACACCGCCTCCTCGGCCCCGGCGAACGTCAGCACCTGCTCGGCCGACAGCCCCGGGTAGAGGTCCGCGATGGCCTCGCGTAGGGCTGGCAGGCCCGTGGACTCGGTGTAGCCGAGCGTCAGGGACTCCCACCGGGCCCGAGCCTCCGGGTCCGCCAGCGCCAGCAGCTCCGCCATGCGCCAGCCTTCGATGTCCGAGGTGCACAGCAGGTAGGGCGCGGAGAACTCCCACCGCGCGAAGTACCGCTCCAGCTTGAAGTCGGGGATGCGCACGCCTTGGCCTCCGGCGCCTGCTCGGCTGCCGCGGGCGCCTCCTCCCCCCTCCACTCAGGCAGGCGAGCCCGGCCTGGAACCGGCGTGGGGGACACCGGCCCCCGATGCATAGCTTGAGTCACGGCCGGTCCAACGTCTTTTCGCGGAGCGTTCCCATGGCTTTAGATGATGAGCATTACGTCCCCCTCACGCTGCTGGATCCAGACGGGGGCTGGATCAACTCCCCCGTTCACGTCTCGCAGCTGCACGGCCGCCCGGTCCTGCTGCACTTCTGGTCCATGGACTGCGAGTCCTGCGTGGACCAGCTCGATCAGGTCCAGGGTTGGATCCGCGAGTACATCCCGCGAGGACTGGTCGTCATCGGCGTGGACGTGACGCATTCGGAGTCCGAGCTGCGGGACACCAACGCCGTGGAGGAGTTCGCGCGCCGGCATGGGCTGCACCACCCCATCGCGGTGGATGATGGCTCCATGGCGCAGGCGTACGGCGTGGACTCGCACCCGGGCTACCTGGTCTTCGACACCCAGGGCATCCTCCGGATGCAGGCCACCCGCCTCGAGCAGATGCAGGACGTGCGCAGGCTCCTCGAGCGCCTCACCGGGCCCGAGGCGACCACGGGAGCGTTCGCCCCCTGAGCCGCGCCGCGCGCCGCAGCCCCAGACACCCTCACGGAGCCCGAGCCATGGCAGAGCGACACATGAAGCAGAACCCCCGTCTCACCCTGGGCACGGTGGTCGCAGCCGGTGTCGGCGCGGCGCTGGGCCTGCGCGCCTTGCTGCGCCCGCGCATGAACTTCCGGGACAAGACGGTGCTCATCACCGGCGGCTCGCGGGGGCTCGGCCTGGTGCTCGCGCGGGCCTTCCTGAAGGAGGGGGCGCGAGTGGCCATCTGCGCCCGGGACGAGGCGACGCTCGATCGGGCGCGGGTGGAGCTGGAGCGCCTGGGCGGAGAGGTGCTCGCGGTGCCGTGTGACGTGACGGACCCGGTGCAGGTGGAGGCGTTGATCTCCGCGCTGCATGAGCGCTTCGGCGCGGTGGACGTGCTGGTGAACAACGCCGGCGTCATCCAGACGGGCCCGCTCGAGTCGATGACGCTGGAGGACTTCGAGGAGTCCATCGCCACGCACCTGTGGGGGCCGCTCTATACGACGCTGGCGGTGCTGCCGGAGATGAAGCGGCGCGGCGAGGGGCGCATCATCAACATCTCCTCCATCGGAGGGAAGCTGGGCGTGCCGCACATGGTGCCCTACAGCGCGAGCAAGTTCGCGCTGGTGGGCCTGTCCGACGGCATGCGGGCGGAGCTGGCGCAGGATGGCATCCTGGTGACGACGGTGTGCCCGGGGCTGATGCGCACGGGCAGCCCGCGCAACGCCACCTTCAAGGGCGACCACGAGAAGGAATATGCGTGGTTCTACGTGAGCGACTCGCTGCCGGGCTTCTCGATGAACGCGGAGCGGGCGGCGCGGAAGATCATCGAGGCGGCCCGCCGCGGTGACGCGGAGGTGCTGGTGGGACTGCCGGCGAAGCTCGGGGCCGTGGCCCGTGCCTTCGCGCCGAACCTGACGGCGTCGATGCTGGCGTTCGTGAATCGCTGGCTGCCTCAGGACGGCCACCCCGAGCGCTTCACGGGCAAGCAGAGCGAGACACCGCTGACTCGCTCGTGGCTGACGGAGCTGTCACGCCGGGCCGCCGAGCGCAACAACGAGACGGAGGCTCCCCTCCACTGAGGCGCTCCGCTGGGAAAACGCTGCCGAGCCACCCTCCCCTGGGTTATGGCTGGTAGCAACCCAGGAGGGAGTGTCATGAAGATCGGGATCATCGGCTCGGGGTACATTGGCGAGACGGCCGCGCGCCTCTTCATCAAGGCAGGCCACGAGGTGGCCCTCAGCAACTCGCGCGGTCCGGAGTCCCTGAAGGACAAAGTCCGCGAGCTCGGACCGCAAGCGCGCGCCACGAGCGTGGAGGACGCCGCGGCCTTCGGCGAGGTGGTGCTCGTCGCGGTCCCCCTCAAGGCCTATGAGCAGCTGCCGCGCGCCCAGCTCTCCGGGAAGATCGTCATCGACGCGATGAACTACTACCCGCAGCGCGATGGAGAGATTGACTTCCAGGGCAAGTCCACGAGCGAGTTCGTCGCCCGGCACCTGCCCGGCACGCGGGTGGTGAAGGCGTTCAACACCATGTGGTTCAAGACGCTCGGGCAGGACTGCAAGCCGGGAACTCCGCTCGAGGAGCGGCTGGTGCTGTTCCTCGCCGGAGACGACGCCGGGGCCAAGCAAACCGTGTCCCAGCTCATCGAACAGATCGGCTTCGCGCCCGTGGACACCGGCTCGCTGGCCGTGGGTGGGAAGCGGCAGCAGCCGGGCTCCGCCGTCTACAACCGGCCCATGCGGCCGGCCCAGGCCCGCGAGGTGCTCGCCACGCTGTAGCCCTCGCGGCCCCGGACTTCACCTCAGGCAAGGTGGCGCGGCAGCTCCCGCGCCACCTCGGGCTGGCCTCAGCCGAAGATCACCTGGCAGGTGTTGCTGCAGGCGTCGTTGTTGTTGGTGTTGCCGTCGTCGCAGTCCTCGCCGTTCTCCTGCTGGAGCACGCCGTCACCGCAACGGGGACCGAGGATGCAGCCCGGCGCGCACTGGCCGTAGCCGCCGGTGTTCGTGCCGTTGTCGCACTGCTCGGGCGGCTGGACGATGCCGTCTCCGCAGGTGTTCTTGCACTCGGTGCGGCGGGTAACGAAGTTGGTGAGGGTGAGCTGGTACGAGGACGCCGTCGTGTGGCGTTCCGCCTGGAAGACGACGGCCTCATAGACCTTGCCCACCGTGAGGCCCAGATCCGAGCGCCCCGAGAGCGTAAGAGTCTGGCTCATCGCCGAGTGGACGCCGCCGAGATCCACGGCCAGGTGCCCGTTGACGAAGACCCACACGTCGTCGTCACCGCGGAACGCGAGCACCTCGGTGCCCTTGTACTCGAACCAGTAGCGCGCCTCGCTGGTGAAGCTGAAGTTGTGGGGGGGGGTGGTCTGCGGATTCTCCTGCCCCGCGGCCACCCAGCCCTTCCCATCGAGCGGGAAGAAGTTCGGGTTGTCGAACAGGTACGAGCCGTTCGCCTGCCGATTCAGCGTCAGCGTGGACACCAGGGTCTTGTTCACGTTCGTCGTGTCCCGGTACCATTGATCAAAGGCCGTCTTGCCGTGGGTGGTGCTGTTCGCGACGTTCGTCACCGCGTACACCGGCTTGCCGTCCGTGCCGAGCAGGTTGGCGACGATGCCCGTCTCCGCCCCGTTCTTGTTGTTGAAGTCCTGGTGCTCGGCAATGGTGCCGCTCGGCGTCTTGCAGCCCACTCCCACGAAGTCCCGGTACACCACTGGGATGTCGACGGTGGCCGGCGGCTGCTCCTCGATAGTCTGGCACTGGAAGCCGGGCTCGAACTTGCAGTCGGACGAGCACCCATCCCCGGAGCGCAGGTTGCCGTCATCGCACTCCTCGGTGGTGTCACCCGGGAGGATCAGCCCGTCTCCGCACACCGCCGTGCAGGTGCCGTTGGAGCACTGGGGCTCGCGGGTGCACAGCGGCGAGCACCCATCTCCCATGTCGTTGTTGCCGTCGTCGCACTGCTCGGTCCCCTCCACCACCTTGTCACCGCAGACGGTGGGGACGCAGGCCTGCCCCGGCACGGGGCACTTGTAGCCGCGCTCCAGGCGGCAGGTGGCGCTGCACCCATCCCCGCTGGTGGGCGTGGCGTTGTTGTCCTCGCACTCCTCGTCGCCCGCGACGATGCCGTCACCGCACCTCGCGGCGGTGCAGCGGCCTCCGCTGGTGGGGCAGTTCCAGCCAGCCTCCACGGTGCACGAGGAGTTGCACCCATCGTTGGAGGTGGTGTTGTGGTCGTCGCACGTCTCGCCCGTGCCGACGCGGCCATCGCCACACGCGTTGCGCACGCAGGGCGTGCCCGCGATGTCACAGAACCAACCGGCCTCGATCGCCTTGCAGTCCGCCGCGCAGCCGTCGCCGCTCACCGTGTTGCCGTCGTCACAGGCCTCGCCGGCCTGAATCGTCCGGTTGCCGCACGCGAGGGTGGTGCCGCCGTCGCCTCCATTCGTGCCGCCATCCGTGTTGCCGCCACCCGGATCGAGATGGGGCCCATCGGGGGGATCTCCCACGCAGCCCACGAGCGTCATGAAGAGCGAGAGGAGGATCAGCCTTGAGAACGAAGATCGAGAGGGAGTTTGAGCCATGCCCCCGATCGTGGGAGTCAGAGGCTGAACAGTCAATCAACTCTGACTCCGGCTGTCTGGAGAAGTGGCCTTGAGTGCTACTCTCTTTTCCATGAGTGCCTGTCCTTTCTGCCAAGAGCGGATGCGCGCCACCTTCCTCGAGGGGCTGCCGCGCGAGGAGTGCACCGCGTGCGGTGCCGTGTGGATCGAAGGCGAGTCGCTGACGAAGGTGATGGGAGGCTCCGTCTCGGATGCGCTGCTGCGCAGAGCAAAGAACCAGCCGGGCGTCTGCAAGGGCTGTGAGGCGCAGCTCCGGTTCGTGCCGAGCTGTCCCGAGTGTGGCCTCATTGCGCCCACGTGCCCGCGGTGCGGCACCGCTCCGCTGCCTGTCCTGGAGGCGCTCGGGATCAAGGTGGATGTCTGCGCCGGGTGCAGCGGCGTGGGGCTGGATGCGGGCGAGTTGCAGCAGCTCCACGAGGCAGCCGCGGCCTATCGAGACGAGGGGCTGGACCTGCGTCCCAAGGTCCAGCCCGACACGCCCGCTCGCTGCGCCGCGTGCGAGCGCAAGCTCAAGCCCGAGCACGCCTTCGTCTGGGAGGAGCGGTTCTATTGCGGAAGCTGTGCTCCCGAGGGAGCAGCTCCCTACACAGCCGAGCTGACGAAGGCCCGCCCCAGTGCCATGCCCGACGTGGGCCGGGGCCGGTACGGGCTGGCGGGCGGCACGCTGGATGACACCGCCACCGAGTCCGCCCTGCTGTGGCTGTTCTCCAAGCTCTTCAAGTGAGGCGGCGCCATCACTTGCCGCGCTTGCTGTCCTCCTCCGACTCGAGCGGGTGCACTGTCACCACGTGCCCATCCTTGTCCGGAGAGCTCCGCACGGCGTCCAGCTCCTCGGGCTCGCGAGGGGCGCGCTCCGAGAAGTTGTCGCCTTGAAGGTGACGCTGGCGCTGCTCGCTCGTGCCTCCGTAGCCCTCTTGCAGCTTTGATTCCTTCGCCATGGCTTCCTCCCCGGATTCGAGTCCCGTTCGGTAACCCTGGGGACGACGGCCAGTAGGAGCAAGCAGGGAAGCCCCGAGGCATGCCGCGCATGCGCGAGGCAGAGCCCGCCGCTGCCCGGGTGCTGCCCGAGCATGCGGGCCCTGCAAAGTGCGAAGCGGCTCAGTCCCGCTCCGACATCTCCGCTCGCCAGTGGCCCCGGTGCTCGTAGGCGCGCGCGAGCTGCTCGCGCAGCGCGGCGAGGATCTGCGTGTTGCCCTCCTGCACGTAGCCCTTGAGCGACTCCTGGCACGCCGGCACGCGCGAGAGGAACTCCTGGAGCGCCTCCATCGTGAGCTGCTTCGTGTACATCCCGTACCCGAGCTTCTCCAGGTACAGCGCGTTGATCACCTGCTCGAACTGCCCCTCTACCGGGATGGAGAGCATGGGCTTGTGCAGGTACACCGCCTCGCTCATCAGCGTGTAGCCGCCGCCGGCCACCACCGCCCGCGCCGTGCGCAGGTCATCGATGAAGCCCTTCTCGCTGAAGGGCCGGTACATCAGGTTGCCGTCCACCACGTCCCCGGTGATGTCCCGGCGCAGGCCATAAATCCGGCACGGCAGCCCGCTCTGCTTGAGGATGTTGGGCAGCTCCGTGTTCGTCGTGGACGTCTGGTACACCAGCAGGTGCTCGCCCGGCTCGGACTTCGCCTCCAGGATTTCGGGCCGGAGGATGGAGGGCGCCAGCGTGGTGCGCTCCTTGCGCACCGGCGGGTAGAAGAACGTGGTGATGATGTAGTGGAAGGCCCCCGGCAGCTTCGCCTTCACGATGGTGCGCGTGCCCTCGTAGGCGTCCTCCCACCCGGCCAGCAGCTCCGGCTCGTGCTTGCACCGGTTGATGATCTGCATGTTGTCCACGCTGATCACCGGCAGCCGGTGGAGCTTGCCGAACATGTAGCTGAAGGACTCGAAGTCGCTGACGACGACGTCCGGCTGGAACTTCTCCACCAGCTCGAAGTACTGGCGGATGTTCTGCGGCCAGCCCGTCACCGCGCCCTGCAGGTTCTGCAGCAGCGTCTGCCACTTGCTCACCGAGTTGCCTTCATAGGCCAGGGTGTAGCCCCAGATGCCGTGCACGTTCTGGAAGCGCTTGGACAGGTAGTCCCGCGCCCGCCCGGAGACGACGATGTGGACCTCGTGCTCCTTCGTCAGCTCCTCGAGGAGCACCCGCGAGCGCGTCGCATGTCCCATGCCCTCGCCAACGACACCGTAGAGGATTCGCATGGCGCCAGAGCATACGCAGGTTGTGGCGCTCGTGCCCGCACGGTGATAGCTCCAGGGGTATGAGCTCCGCTCCGGACAGCTCGGGCCAGCCCTCCCGCTCCCCTCTCGCCTCTGTCGGCCGCGCCGCCTTCTTCGGGCTCGCCGTGGGCATGGTGGTGGGCGGGTTCTGGCTGGCGGCCCTGGGCCTGCGCGGGCTCTACGTCCCGTTCGACTGCGCGGGCCTCACCAAGAACGAGTGTGAGCTGAGCTCCGAGGCGATGATCCACGTCGGCCGCGTGCAGACGCTCTGCGGCGGAGCCCTCATCGCGCTCGCGCTGTCCCTCTACGTCGTGCTGCGCCCCTACCTCTTCTCGAAGCCGGCTCCGCCCCAGCAGCCCTGAGCGGCTCTCGCCAGCGCCTGCTCCTTCCTCCGCCCACCCTGCCCCCTCGGCCCTGGAGCCTCCTGGCGGGCAAGCACCATGGCGCACAGGCGTAAGGCCAGCTAATTACCCCTAGCCTTATGCATGGCCTTCAGTATAGGAGGCGCACTTATGCAGCTTGAATCCCTGAAGATGTTCTGTGACGTGGTGGAGACGGGCTCGTTCTCCCGCGCCGCGCAGCTCAACCATGTGACGCAGTCGGCGGTGAGCCAGCAGATCCGCGCCCTGGAGAACCGCTACGAGCAGAAGCTGCTGTCGCGCAGCGCCCGCCAGGTGACGCCCACGCCCGCGGGCGAGCGGCTGTTCCGCGGCTGCAAGGAGATCCTCGCGCGCTTCGCCGAGGTGGAGTCGGAGATCCGCGAGCAGTCCACCGAGGTGCAGGGCACCTCCACGGTGTCCACCATCTACTCGGTGGGCCTGCACGAGCTGCAGAGCGTGCAGAAGCAGCTGCTGAAGACGCACCCCAAGGTGAACATGCGCCTGAACTACCGGCGCAATGATCAGGTGTACGACGACGTCATCCTCGGAGCGGCGGAGATCGGCATCGTCGCCTACCCTCAGCCGCGCGCGGGCGTGGACATCCTCCCGTTCCGCGATGACAAGCTGGCGGTCGTCTGCGCGCCCAACCACCCGTTCGCCGGCAAGGCGAAGGTGAGCCTCACGGCCCTGTCCGGCGTGCCCTTCATCGCCTTCGATCGCGAGGCGCCCACGCGCAAGGCGCTGGACCGGCTCTTCCGCGAGAAGAACCTGGATCTCAACCCGGTGATGGAGATGGACAACGTGGAGACCATCAAGCGCGCGGTGGAGATGGGGCTCGGGGTGGCCATCCTCCCGCTGTCCACCTGCCACGCCGAGGTGGCCGTGGGCTCGGTCGTGGTGAAGCCGTTCGCCGAGGGGCCCGTGTCGCGTCCCATCGGCCTGCTCATCCGCAAGGGCAAGTACCTGGACCGGGCCTCCGCGGCGGTGCTCGACGCCTTCAAGCAGGCGGCGGCCCTGGAGGAGTAGCCACCGCCCGGCGCCAGGAGCCGCTCACTCCTGGAAGATGGCCACGTGGGGCGTGCCGTCCTCGCCCATGTAGCCGCGGTACATGCCGGAGGAGTTGAAGGGCATGGCCACATGGCCCTGCGCATCCATGGCGATGACGCCGCCCTCGCCTCCGGCCTTCACCAGCTCGTCCATCACCACCCAGCGGGCGGCCTCCTGCAGCGGCAGCTTCAGGTACTCCATGCGGGCGCAGATGTCGTGGGCCACGGTGTAGCGGATGAAGAACTCGCCGTGCCCGGTGGCGGAGATGGCGCAGCGCGGGCTGGCGTAGGTGCCGGCGCCGATGAGGGGCGAGTCCCCGACGCGGCCATAGCGCTTGTTCGTCATGCCTCCCGTGGAGGTGGCCGCCGCCAGGTTCCCTGACTGATCCAGCGCCACCGCGCCCACGGTGCCGAACTTGTCCCCGCCGGTGGCCGGATCCCGGCTCGGCATGAGCGAGGAAGAGGGCTGGCCGGGCGGTGAGGCCTTCTCCTGCTCCAGCGCCTTCTGGAGCTGCTGCCAGCGCTCCTCGGTGCGGAAGTACTCGGCCGGCACCAGCTCGATGCCCTGCTCCTTGGCGAAGGCCTCGGCGCCATCCCCCACCATCATCACGTGCGGGGAGCTCTCCATCACCTTGCGCGCCAGCGTGATGGGGTTCTTCACATGGCGGACCCCGGCGACGGCGCCCGCCCGGAGCGTCTTGCCGTCCATGATGGCCGCGTCCAGCTCGTTCTGCCCGTCATGGTTGAAGACGGCGCCCTTGCCGGCGTTGAAGAGCGGCGAGTCCTCCATGATGCGGATGGCGGCGCTCACCGCGTCGAGGCTGGAGCCTCCCTGCGCGAGGATGGCGTGCCCGGCCTGGAGCGCCTCGGTGAGCTTGGCGCGGTAGGCGGCCTCCTTCTCGGGCGAGAGCGTCTCCCGGCGGATGACGCCCGCGCCTCCGTGGATGACGATGCCCCACTGGGGCTTGCTCGAGGTGGCAGGCGAGGAGGCCCCAGCGGCTTCCTCCTTCGCGACAGGCTGCTGGGCGGCACACCCGAGCAGCGGCAGGGCCAGAGCCAGACCCAGGACGAGAGCGCGACGCAGCGCTATGGAACGGACGGGCATAGGCGGGGTTATCCCACTCCCCCTGCGAGTTGACCATCAATGGCCCCAAAATCTGAAATTCCCGCATTCATCGCATTTCCGCTTGACCCCCCTAAGGCGTTGGCCCGAAGGTGCGCCTGTAATGCCTTGCGTTCCGGGGGGACGCACCATGACCAATCCTTCACAGCTCCGTGGGGCTGCGTCTGCCCATTTCCTGGCCGGGGGCGCGACGGTTGCCAACCCGCTGGTGGGACTGCTCGTCCTGATCGGCTGGGCGTGGAATGTCCCCGCCCTGAAGTCGCTGGTGCCTGGGCTGTCCGCGATGGCTCCCAATACCGCCGTGGGTCTCATCCTGGGGGGCGTGGCCCTGGGCCTGCTCCACCCGAGCGCCTCCACACGAACCCGGCGAGGGGTGGGTAAGGCCTGCGCTGGGGCGCTGATCCTGATCGGGCTGCTCACCCTGCTCCAGGAGTCCCACCTGACGGGCCTGAGCTTTCAGGACGGGCTCTTCCAGTGGACGGGCTGGGCTCCCCGGGAGTCGCTCCCCCTGTCGGCCCCCAGCACCGCTTGGTGCTTCGTGCTGCTCGGGGCCGCGCAGTTGCTGCTCGGGCACCCGGCGCCCTTCCCCGCGTGGCGGATGGATACGCCCGTCATCCTGGCGCTGCTCGTCGCCTTGTTCGAGTTCAACGGCAAGCTCCATGGGGTGCTGCGGCTCGCGGACAGCTCCGGCATGGCGCTGCGCGAGGGGATGGAGCTGCACACCTCGCTCCTGCTCATGCTGCTCGGGATGGGGATTGTCTGCGCGCGGCCGGCGCAGGGGCTGATGGGACAGCTCACCCGGGACACGCTCGGCGGCTTCCTCGCGCGGCGGCTGGTGCCGGTGAGCATCCTCGGCCCCACCCTGGTGGGAGTGGCGCTGGAGCTGCTCCACCGGGGGAACTTCTTCACCCTGCCCACGCAGGCCGCGCTCTTCTCCACGGTGATGAGCCTGGGGGGCATGGGGATCGTCTTCCTGTCCGCCCACGCGCTCAACCGCATTGACGCCGAGCGCCGCCAGGCCAGTGCCTCGCTCCAGGCCTCGGAGGAGCGCTTCCGCGGGCTGCTGGAGACGGCCCCGGATGCCGTCCTCACCGTGGACAGCACCGGCCACGTGCGCTTCGCGAACGCCCAGGCGGAGCACCTGCTCGGCTACCCGCGCGAGGAGCTGATCGGCCAGGAGGTGGAGCAGCTCGTCCCGGGGCTGCTGCGAGAGACGCACCGCCTCCCGCGTGAGGCCTCCCGCGCCCCGCTCACGGTTGAGCGCAATACCGGGGGAGTCACCCTGCTGGCCCGCCCCAAGAGCGGAGCCGAGCTCCCCGTGGACGTAACCTTGAGCCCCTTCACCGCTCCCGAGGGAGAGACCGTCACCGCCATGCTCCGGGATGTGACGGAGCGCGAGCGGTACGTGGCAGGGCTGAGGGCTGCCCGCGCCGAGGCCGAGCGAGAGCGCGCCTTGCTCCAGACCGTGGTGGATCACGCTCCCGTGGGCATCCTCTTCGTGGACCCCACGACGGATGAGGTGCGCATCAACTCCACCCTCCGGCAGATGCTGGGCGTGCCCACGAACCTGGAGCTTGCACGCCAGCAGTACCTTAGGCGGATCCGGCACCCGGATGGACAGCCGGTCCGCTTCGCGGATCTCCCCTCCACGCGAGCGCTGGAAGGCCATGAGGTGGCCCCAGAGAGATATGTCATCGACCGCGCGCAGGGGCCGCTCCCCGTGCTCTCGTCAGCGGCGCCGTTGCGTGGGCCCCAGGGCGAAGTCCGCGGCGTGATCGTCTGTGTCCAGGACGCCTCGGCCCACGAGGAGCTGGGGCGGCTGCGTGAGGAGTACGTGGGGCTCATCTCCCATGATCTGCGCACCCCGCTGCAGAACATCACCCTGCGCGGCCAGCTCCTGCTGCGCTCGCTGCGGGAGAAGAGGCTCGAGAGGGAGGTGGGCGCGGCAGAGGCGCTGCTGCGAAACGCGCGGCGGATGAGCGGCATGGTGGAGGAGCTGCTGGAGGGCTCGCGGCTGGAGTCGGGGCAGGTGGAGCTGCACCGCGAACCGTTGGACATGAGCCGCTTCCTCGAGGAGGTGATCGAGCGCAGCGTGCCGCCGGACGCGCGCGAGCGCCTGCGCCTGGAGGTGGCCACTCCGGTGCCGTGGCTCCCCGCGGACGCACCACGGCTGGAGCGGGTGCTGGTGAACCTGCTCACCAACGCCCTGAAGTACAGCGCTCCGGAGGCCCCGGTGGTGGTGCGGCTGGAGCAGGAGGGCGGCCAGGTGCGCATCTCCGTGAAGGATCAGGGCCAGGGGCTGCACCCCGAGGAGGCCGCGCGGCTCTTCACCAAGTACTACCGCACGCACGAGGGCAAGCGCTTGGAGGGAGTGGGGCTGGGGCTGTACATCAGCCGGCTCATCATCGAGGCCCACGGAGGCCACATCTCCGTGGAGAGCACCCCGGGCCAGGGCGCCACCTTCGTCCTCTCCTTGCCCCTCACCCAATCCTCACGGGAGGAGGAGCGTCAGGCCATGCCCTCCCCGGGCGAAAACTCCCCGTCTCAGTCCTCTTGAGAAAACGCTCCGCCGCATGCTCATTGCGTCGGGGCGCGGCCCGGGCGAGCCTGCCAGGGATGGAGGCTCCCGTGCCACGCATCCGCCCCGCCACGCCTGAAGATCTCTCCGCCCTGGGCACCGCGCTCGCGCCCCTGCCGCTCTTCCGGGCCTATCAGCTCACCGCCTCGGCGCTCACCCAGCGCTTCGAGTCCGCGCTCCAACGAGGCGAAGGGCTGCTGCTGGCGGAGCTGGAGGGAGCGCCGGTGGGCGTGTGCTGGTTCATCGCTCGCGGGGCGTTTGGAACGGGGGCCTACCTGCGCACGCTCGCGGTGAAGGAAGGGCTCCAGGGCCAAGGAGTCGGCGCGGAGCTGCTCCGAGGCTACGAGCGCGGCAGCGGCGATCCTCCGGGCGGCTGGTTCCTGCTCGCCTCGGACTTCAACGCGGGCGCGCACCGCTTCTACGAGCGTTACGGGTACCGCGAGGCCGGCCGGCTGCCGGACTTCGCGGCCCAGGGCGTCACGGAACGGATATACTGGAAACCGCGTCCTGCAGCGGGCTGACCTGCCGCGGATCATTGCAGAGCGGAGGCGGGCGCTCCTTCAACAGCTGCCCCACGGTCACCAGCTCATAGCCTCGCTTGCGCAGGCCCTGGATGATGTCCGGGAGCGCCTCGGCCGTGTGGAACTGTTTGTGGTTGATGTGCATCACGATGATGCTGCCGGGCCTGGCCAGCTTGAGCACCCAGGGCACCAGCCGCTCCTTCGTGGCGTGGTCGTCCGGATCGCCCGACGCCACGTCGAACTCGATGGCGGTGAGCCCGGCCTTGCCCACCTCGGATGCGAGGCGGGTGTCGAACTCGCCGAAGGGCGGGCGGAAGTACTCGGGGATCTGCCCGGTGAGGTTGTAGATCTCCGCCTGCGTGTGGAGCAGCTCCGCCAGGGCCTCCGACGGCTTGAGCTCCGTCATGTGCTTGTGCGTGTACGAGTGATTGCCCAGCTCGAAGAGCGGGTTGTGCGCCAGCTCGAGCACGGTCTGCGGGCTGTGCTTCACCCAGGAGCCGCTGAGGAAGATCGTCGCCGGGGTGCGCGTCTCCTGGAGCACCTTGGTGATGCGCTCGTCGTACTCGGACGTCGTCGGACACGCGTCGAACGTCAGCGCCACGCGCATGTCGTCGCGCAGGCCATTGTGCACCACCGGAGGCACGAAGGAGGCAATGGGCGGAGGAGGAAGCTCCACCTTCGTCTCCACCGGGGCGGGCACCTCGTACCCCGATAGGTCCACCTCGGCACAGCCAGAGGCCAGCCCCATCCCCATCACAGCCACCACTGTCCTCAGACCGACACGCATTGCCCCATAAGTATCGCGGACGGGGGCTTCGCGCGAAGTAGGCACATGTGCGCACTACGCTCTCAGCGGACTTGACACACTCCCAGCCAGAAGCCGCCAACCACCTGGAGTCTCTTCTTTTCTGCTCTCTGCCACCCACCCGGGGCGGCTGCGGCCTTATCAGGCCGCGTCGGTGGCGGGATCTATCAGCCAGTCTTCGTCCTTGAGCGGGCCGCCGAACTCGTCCTCCACTGAGCGGATCAGCGCGATGTTGCGCTTGTCGTTCTCCGTCAGGCGCGCGTCCGTGTACGCCGCGTCCTCGTGGTACCAGCTCATCGCCTTGAAGTGCGCCTGGAGGATCTTCGATTTGAAGGGCCGGCCCCGCCGCGCGTAGAGGGTGTTGCGCAGCAGCCGCAGATCTCTCAGCGACAGCTGGCGCAGTTCCTGGACCGAGAGGATCCGGTCCAGCGACGCCTGCGAGCCCTTCTCCAGCTTCCCGGTGTCGCTGGCGAAGCTGCCCAGCGCACGGCTGATCAGGCCCAGCTCGATGCGCGCCTCGGCCGAGAGCTTGTCCTCGCTGAACTTCGGGTCCGGCCGGTACCACTTCTCCTGGCGGAACTGGCAGTCCCGGGACTCCGTGCCCTCGCACTGCGAGCCGGTGCAGCCCTCCTCGGTCAGCGGCTGCTTGGGCTCCTCACAGGAGCGGACCTTGGTGCCGTCCTTCAGCTCCCACTCGTAGACGTCGTTGAACACCTTGCCCGCGCGCGCGTAGAGGGTGTCCTGCATCAGCCGCAGCTCGCGCTCGGTGAAGGACTGCTCGCGCACGGCGATGAAGTGCACGTTCTTGCGGTCCGCGTCCGACAGCAGCTTGTAGGAGAAGTTCGGGTTCGGCTTGAACCAGGGCTGCTTCTGGAAGTGCTCCAGCAGCCACGCCTTGCGGAAGCCGGACCAGCCGTAGCGGGCGAAGATGGTGTTGCGCAGGATGGCCAGCTCGCGCAGCGACTTGTCCTCCAGCAGATCGCCCTCGCAGGTGACGCGCGGAGGGATGAGCTCCTGGTTGATCTCGCAGGGCATCGCCTTCGCCGAGTACCCGGGGATCTGATCCGCGGGGGCTGGGACGTAGGCGCTCGCCGGGGGCTTCTTCCCCTGCGCCGCCGCGGGCAGTGCCAGCAGCGTCAGCGCGAGCAGCATGGCTCGACCGAGCAGGCGTCTCCTCCTGTGCATCCGTGGGCCTCCCTCTTCAGTACAGCTTACGCAAGCGGGCGGCGAAGAAGCCATCCCACCCCTCGGGCCCCGGCAGCGAGCGCAGCGAGGCCTGGGCCAGGGGCAGCTTCACTCCCGGCAGCAGCGGAGGCTCCGCCGTCCACTCCGGGTGGCTGCGCAGGAACATCTCCACCTGGTCCTGTCCCTCCTGGGGCTCGGTGGTGCACACGGCGTAGACCAGCAGCCCTCCGGGCGGCACCTCCTCCTGGCAGTTCTCCAGGATGCGGCGCTGGAGCGAGGCCAGCCGGCCGATGTCCTCCTCCTTGCGCCGGTAGCGCAGCTCCGGGTGCCGCCTCAGCGTGCCCAGCCCAGAGCACGGCGCGTCCACCAGCACCGCGTGGAACTCGCCCAGGTCCTCCGGCAGCGGCACCGTCGCGTCATGCGCCACCGCGCGCAGCCTCCCGGTGAGGCCCAGCCGCTTCGCCTCGGCTTCGATCTTCGGCAGCTTGTTGGCGTGCAGGTCCGTGGCCACCACCTCGTGCGACTCCGCCAGGTGACACGCCTTGCCGCCCGGCGCGGCGCAGGCATCCAGCACGCGCGCCGTCTCCGGCAACGCGCCGTACACGCCCACCAGCTGCGCCGCCTCGTCCTGCACCTGCCAGAGCCCCTCGCTGTAGCCGTACACGTCCTCCAGCCGTCCCACCGGAGGCAGGGTGATGCCCACCGGGGACACCGCCGTGGGTTGTGCCTCCAGCCCCACCTCGCGAAACTGCGCCAGGAGCGCCTCTCGCGTCACCTTCGAGCTGTTGGCGCGAATCACGATGGGCGGTGTCTGGTTGTCCGCCACGAGCATCGCCTCGGCGCGCTCCCGGCCGAAGTGGCGCAGCCACCGCTCTACCAGCCACCGGGGGTGGCTCTCGCGGATGGAGAGGTACTCGGCGACGTTGCTCTCCGGCGGCAGCGGCGGGCCCGGCAGCTCCGCCAGCTTGCGCAGGATGGCGTTGACGAAGCCCGCCGCACGCGCCACGCCCAGATCCTTGAGCGCCTGCACCGTCTCGGCCACGGCCGCCCGCGCGGGCACTCGGGTGTGGAAGATCTGATAGGCCCCGATGCGCAGGGCGGCCAGCACCCGATCCTCCATCGAGTCCAGCTTCCGGTCCGCGAAGCGGGTGATGGCATGGTCCAGCGCGAGCTGTCGCCGCGTGGCGCCGTAGGCCAGCTCCGTGGCGAGCGCCGTGTCACGAGGGTCCTTCAGCGGCGACTCGGACAGCATCGTGTCGAGGACGACGTTGAGGTACGCGTCGGTGGCGCGCACGCGCGAGAGCACCTGGATGGCGAGGGTGCGTGCGTTCATCCTTCGAGCTGGGTCATCAGGTCCACGAGCTGCTCATCCGAGAGGCGGCTCGCGGGAAGGGTGGAGAGCGTGAGCATCTGCAGGCTGTCCTCGAGCATGTCCCGGTAGCCGCTCTCGGCGGGGGCTCCGCGCTGGACCTCCAGGAACTGCGCGCGGGCCCAGGTGGCCAGCGCTCCCGGGGTGAGCTTCCCAGCGAGCCGATCCGCGATCTTCTGCCGCACCAGCGCCCGGGTGAGCAGATCCGCGCCCGGTGTCCCCTTCGAGCCACGCCCGAGCGTCTTCTCCTTCTCCCCCTTCGCGGGCTTGTCCGCCGCCTGCGTCTTGCGGCCCAGCGTCTTGACGGGGCCCCCCGCATCCGCGGTGCGCGCCAGCGCCTTCACAGGGGTGACGGTCACTCCGTCCCCTCTGCTCACCAGCGCCTTCACGGAGACGGGTGCGCCGGCATCGGGCTCGAAGGCCTCCGCCTTGCGGCCGATCGTCTTCGCCTTCCCAGGCGCCGCGGCCTTGCCGCGCTCACGGCCGGAGGTGAAATCTCCCCGGGCGAAGCGATCGATCGCCTGGAGGTAGGAGTCGAAGCCCTTGCCGGATAGCTGTGCCGCGCACGCCTCCTTCACCACGGACTGCTTGGCGCGGGCACCATCCAGGTGAACCTCGACGGCGGGCACGCCCACGGCCTCCAGGGCGTCCTTCAGCGCGTACGAGCCGAACAGGCCGGCGGGGTTCACCACCACGCCGTCGATGCCGCGTCGCTCGGCCTGAAGGGTGTCGATGAGCACGCCCTCGTGGTTGGACTGGACGATCTTCAGCTCCAGGCCATGGCTGGCAGCCCGAGCGCGAAGCGCGCTGTTGAGGTCCTCGAGCCGCCCGCTCGCGGTGCCTTCCCGCTCCCCCAGGAGGTTCAGGTTCGGCCCATGCAACACCAGCAGTCTCATCGTCATCCGCGCGTCTCCTCTCCTCGCTCCAACAGCCTCAGTTCTTGCACTCCACCGGGGCCGAGAACGGCTGGCTGCCCGGTGCCAGCTTCCGGCCCGAGAGGAACTCGGCGGCGCTCATCACCCGCTTGCCCTCCGGCTGGACCTCCAACAGCACGATCGAGCCCTCGCCACACGCCACCTCGATTCCCTCATGGCTCGCCACCAGCACCGTGCCGGGAGCGCCCTTCCCCGTGCCCACCTTCGTCCGGTGCAC
>NZ_JBJMQP010000120.1:0-32885 GCF_045802625.1 Hyalangium sp.
CGCCTCGGTGGGCCGGAGAAGTGCGGAGGGGTTCATGAAGTGGTTGCGATACGGCGGACTCGGGCTGGTGCTGGCGGGCGCTGGCTGTGGAAATGAGCGAGGCATTCCCGAGAACCAGCCGGTGCAGATGCGGGCTCAGCTCAGGAGCTTCGAGAGCTGCGACGAGCTGGAGGCCTATGTCGAGGACACCGCGGTGCTCGACATGCGCTCCCAGCTCCTGTGGCAGAAGGAGATGGTTGGCAACTGGGGCAGGGGGGGCCCTGTCTACAGCGTCGAGGACGGCTCCCTTCCTCCCACCAGCGCCTCGCCCTCTCCCATGCCCGGCTCGTCGAGTGGTGACGCCTCGGCCCCGGGCACCGGCAGCAAGGGACCGGACGACTACACCGAGACCAACAATCAGGTGGAGGGCGTGGATGAAGCGGACTTCGTGAAGAACGACGGGACGCGCATCTTCGTCATCTCCGGCAACAAGCTGTACCTGCACCGCTCCTGGCCCGCGACGTCGCTCAGCGCCGTGGGCAGCCTGGTGCTCGAGGGCTGGCCGCGCGAGATGTTCCTGCAGGACAACCGCGTGGTGATCTTCTCCCAGGTCTATGTGCGGACGGATGGGAGCGCGGTGGGCGGAGAGAGCCCGATCAAGGGCGGCGTAGGAGCCCCGTGCTACGTGATGGGCTTCTGCGGCGAGACCGCCACCAAGGTGACGGTGGTGGACGTGGCGGACCTGGCGGCGCCTCGGGTCCAGGATGAGTACTACCTGCCCGGCAGCTATGCCAACGCGCGCCGCACGGACAGCTCGGTGCGGCTGCTGCTCAACGACAGCTTCCGCTGGCCCGACGGCGTGCGCTTCTGGCCGGACTACGATCCAACGCTCTGGGACGACGAGGATCGGCTGAAGAAGAAGCTGGACGAGCTGATCGTCCAGAACGAGCAGACCATCCGCCAGAAGACCCTCAAGGACTGGTTGCCGAGCGGCTGGCGCAAGCGGCCGGATGGCTCCTGGGTGGAGGTGAGCTACGACTGCCGCGACTTCTACCGCAGCAACACGCCCGCCAAACTGGGCTTCGTCACCGTGGCCTCGTTGGACCTGGACGCCTCGGCGACCGAGCAGGCCATGGTGCGCCGCACCAGCCTGGTGACGGATCCGGGCCAGGTGTACGCCACGCCGGACAGCCTCTACCTGGCCAGCCAGCACTGGTGGTGGTGGCCGGAGGACGGGCAGCAGGACTACACGTACCTGCACAAGTTCGACATCCGCCAGCCTGGGGTGGCGCGCTACGTGGGCAGCGGCACGGTGGAGGGCCACCTGCTCAACCAGTTCAGCATGGACGAGCACGAGGGCGTGCTGCGCGTGGCCACCACCATCTCGACCTACAAGGAGAGCCAGGGCAACCCCTGGGGCCGCGTGGAGACGACCAACCGCCTCTTCACCTACCGGGAGCAGGACGGGGAGCTGGTGAAGGTGGGCCAGAGCGAGGAGCTGGCCAAGGGCGAGTCCATCTACAGCGCGCGCTTCCTGGGCAACAAGGGCTACGTCGTCACCTTCCGGCAGGTGGATCCGCTCTACACCTTCGACTTGTCCGACCCGGAGCACCCGCGCAAGGTGGGCGAGCTGAAGGTGCCGGGCTACTCCAGCTACATCCACCCGCTGGATGAGAACCACCTGATCACCCTGGGCGTGTACGTGCCGGAGAACTCGAACGACTGGCGCCTGCGCGCGGTGAAGCTCTCGCTGTTCGACGTGACGGATCCGGCCCACCCCCGGGAGGCCTTCAGCCAGCTGGTGGGCAACGCCTACGGCTGGAGCGAGGCCCTCTGGGAGCACAAGGCCTTCAACTTCTTCCCGGCCAAGGGGCTGCTGGCCATTCCCTTCGCGGACTATGACGTCAGCGCCTCCGATTACTGGAGCGGCTTCCGGAGCGAGCTGCGCGTGTTCCACGTGGACGCGGCCACGGGCTTTACTCCGGTGGGTAGCCTCTCCATGTCGGACCTGTACCGGGCCCGCAACGACAACACCTGGACGTGGTACTGGACGCCCATGGTGCGCCGCAGCGTGATGGCGGATGACTACGTCTACGCCATCACCGACGCGGGCGTGCGCGTGGCCCACGTGAGCAACCTGCAGGCGCCCCTGGCCACCACGAACTTCACACCGGACTTCTCTTTGCCGTTCTATCCGTAGCACCCCCTCGAGAGAGGGAAGGGCGGCCGGCTCCCTCGGGGGATGCGAGCTGGCCGCCCTTTTTTTGCCCAAGGTCAGTGCGAGCGGCACCGCCCGTCGGTGCTTCCTCAGCGCATTTCGCGCCAGAAGACGCTATAGGCGGCGTGTCCCATGTCTGCCCCCGTGAAGTCCCTCCGCGAGGAGTTCCGCGAGCTGATGAGGCTCGCCATCCCCATCTCCATTGCCCAGGGCGGCCAGTCGCTCATGGGCCTGGTCGACACGCTGGTGGTGGGGCGCGCGGGCACCTCGGCGCTGGCCGCGGTGGGGCTGGCCAACAGCCTCTTCTTCGCCGTGGGCGGCCTGGGCATGGGGCTGATGATGGGGTTGGACCCGCTGCTGTCCCAGGCCATTGGGGCGCGCAACCCGGCGCGAGCCCGGGCGCTGGTGTGGCAGGGCGGGTGGATGGCGCTCTTCGCGGGCCTGGTGCTGGCGGGCGTGGTGGTGCTGATGCCCCAGGTGCTGCCGTTCTTCGGCTACGCGCGGGAGAACCTGACCGAGGCCAGCGCCTTCCTCTATGTGCGCGCCCCCGGTCTGGTGCCCATGCTGGCGTTCCTCATGGTGCGCTCCTACCTGCAGTCCTCCGCGAGCACCCGCCCCCTGGTGGTGGCCACCGTGGTGGCCAATGTCTTCAACCTGCTGGGAGATCTCCTCTTCGTCTTCGGTGGCGCCCGGCTGCCCGAGGGCTTCGGGCTGCTGAGGCACATCCCCGCCATGGGCGCGGCGGGCGCGGCGCTGTCCACCCTGGTGTGCACCTTCGTGCAGCTCGGCATCGTCCTGGTCTCGGTGCGTGCCCTGGGCCAGGCCGACACGAGGCCCGTGCGCCGCCCGGTGTGGGCGGATCTGCGGCAGGCCACGCGGGTGGGCATCCCCATCGGGCTTCACATCGGGGCGGAGATTGGCGTCTTCGCGCTCGCCGGGGCCCTGGCCTTCAAGCTGGGCGAGGCGAGCATGGGCGCGCACCAGATTGCCCTCTCCTTCGCGAGCCTCTCGTTCACCATCGCGGTGGGCATCGGCAACGCGGGCAGCGTGCGGGTGGGCTGGGCGGTGGGCGCGCACAACACGCCCCAGGCCCGGAGGAGCGGCTTCATCGCCTTCGCGGGCGGAGCGGGCTTCATGGCCCTGTCGGCGCTGGTGTTCGCCCTCTTTCCCGGGTGGATCTCCCAGGTGGCCGGGGCGTCGGCCGAGGTGGTTCCCATCGTGGTGCCCCTGCTGATGGTGACCGCCGTCTTCCAGGTCTTCGATGGCGTCCAGGGCGTGGGGGCCGGCGTGCTGCGCGGGGCGGGGGAGACACGCTTCACGTTCCTCGCCAACATGGTGGGGCACTACGCCATTGGCTTGCCGCTGTCGCTGGTGCTCGGCTTTGGGATGAAGCTGGGCATTGTCGGAATCTGGTGGGGCCTGTGCGCGGGCCTCGTCTCCGTGGCGATCGCGCTGCTGTGGCGCTTCCACCGGCTGAGCGCCGGCACGCTGCGCCCGCTGGAGGCATAAGGCCTGCCCTACCAGGGCAGGTACTGCCTGATCATCTCCCGCCAGGTGGGCCAGTCGTGGATGCCGCCGTTCCAGATGGACAGGTGGTTGCCAATGTCCTTCTTCCACAGCACGTTGGAGAGGTTCTCGTTGGAGGCGCGGCAGAAGTCGTGCTCGCCCGCCGCGAGGATCATCTCCACCCGCTGTAGCGCCGAGATCTGGCCCCAGTCCGACACGTTCGGCAGCCACTGCAGCGCCGAGTGGAAGTACACGCTGTCATCGTGGTAGCCGCCGAGGAAGCCCTCTGTCTCGAACTTGCCGCCCATGGAGAGCAGCCGCTGGAAGACGTCAGGGTGGCGCAGGCCGGTGTTGTAGGTGTGGAAGCCGCCGAAGCTGCACCCCGCCAGCGTCAGCCGCCCGCCCGTGCTGCGGCTCCTCACCAGCGGCACCACCTCGTGGATCAGATAGGACTCCCACGCCGCGTGGCGAGCGATCCGGTCGTGCGGGTGGGCGTGCCGGTTGAGCCAGCTCTCCTCATCCACCGAGTCCGCGCATACCACCAGGTAGCGCCCCGCCTGGATGCGGTCGGCGATGGCGCCCACCAGCCCGAAGTCCTCGTTCTGGTAGAAGCGGCCCCGGCTCGTGGGCAGCAGCAGCACGGGCTCTCCCGAGTGCCCGTAGAGCAACAGCTCCATGTCCCGGCCCAGACGGTGGCTGTACCAGCGGTGATATTCGCGGTTCATAGGGGCGTCACCTTAGCGCTCGAGCTGGCGTGCGATGAAGTGACGAGCGTATCGCGGCGCCCAGGCGCGCGGGTCTGAATCTCTCAGAAGCGCAGCGTGGGCCCCACGAGGATGCTGTTGATGGGCTTGGCGCACTGGCGGACGGCGGACTGCTCGTAGCGCACGTCGCACCACTGCCAGGAGCTGGCGCCGGTGACGCCCCAGTTCTCGCCCAGCCACACGTCGAAGCCTCCGCGCACCGCGACGCTCATGGACTGGAACTCCTGGCGCACCAGCTGGCCCAGCTCATTCGGCGTCTGCGGCTGGGAGGCGCTGCGGGCCAGCCGCACGGCGATCCATGGCGAGATCATCCGGTCCCGGAACCCTCGGAAGCGCGCCTCCAGCCCGTACTGCTGATAGTCGAGGTGCACCCGGTCGGAGGAGTGCTGCTGCAGATCCTGGAACTCCTGGCCCCAGGTCTTCGCGGCCTCGCCGTAGATGCCCAGCGACAGGCCCATCGGCGTCTCCACACCGAAGTACATGTTGATGGCGGCGCCCTTGGCGTTCCATTCGCTGAGCCGGTCCAGCGCCATGCCGGCGCCGAGCGAGAGGTAGCCTCGCCACTCGTCATCCGCCTGGGCTGCCCCTGCCCACAACAACATGCCTGCCAGCGCCCAGCGCCTCGATACGCGTCTCATCACCTCGAAGCCTAGCCCACAGGCCAGGGGGCCGGTCCACCGCCCCCCCGGGCTGCTTCAGGGTTCAGAATCGAGCGCCAGTGCTCATACACTGGAGCCCATGCCCTTGACCTTCGAAGAAGCCGCTGCCTCTCTCCGGGATGGGCTCGCCGACGCGGGCCGGGGCCTGGTGGAGCGCGAGGCCATGGTGGAGCTGGTGGCGCTGTCCGCCGTGGCCGGGGAGCACCTGCTCGTCATCGGCCCGCCGGGCACCGCCAAGAGCGAGGCCGTGCGCCGCACCGCGCGGGCCCTGGGCGGCAGCTACTTCGAATACCTGCTGGGCCGCTTCACCGAGCCCTCCGAGATTTTTGGGCCGGTGGACTTGCGCAAGCTGCGCGAGGGCACGGTGGAGACGGAGACCACGGGCATGCTGCCCGAGGCGGAGGTGGCCTTCCTGGACGAGGTGTTCCTGGGCTCCACGGCCATCCTCAACACGCTGCTCGGGGTGCTCAACGAGCGCACCTTCCGGCGCGGCCACACGCGGATGAAGGTTCCCCTTCGGGTCTGCGTGGGCGCCTCCAACGGGCTGCCCGAGGAGGAGTCCCTGGCGGCCTTCGCGGACCGCTTCCTGGCGCGCATCTTCGTGGAGCCGGTGCCGGATCCGCGGCTGGAGGAGCTGCTGGCGGGCGGCGCCTCGCTGTGGCGCGAGGCAGAGGCGCGGGTGGCCTCGCTGGAGGGGCTGGATGTGCTGGCGCGGACGGCGCAGGAGTCGGACCTGGGGCCGGTGCGCCCGCACCTGGCGCATGCGCTGCGCACGCTGAGGGCGGCGGGCATTGGGCTGTCGGACCGGCGCGCGGTGAAGGTGCAGCGGCTCATCGCGGCGGCGGCGGCGCTGGCGGGGCGGCGGACTCCGGGCGTGGCGGACCTGTGGCCGCTCGTGTACGCGGTGCCCACCAAGGAGGGACAGGCGCTGGCGCGCGAGGTGCTGCGCGAGCTGCTGGCCTCGACGGAGAACCCGGCGCTGGCGGCGGCGGCGCTGGAGGCGAGCGCGGGGCCGCTAGCGCGGGCTCAGCGGATTGCCCGGGCCGGGCGCGAGGTGCTGGGGGGGCGGCCGGTGGAGGGCTCCGAGGAGCTGTCCGCGTGGCGGCTCAAGCTGGAGGGCGTGGTGCGAGAGATGGATGCGGGGTTTGCTCCCGAGGCGCTGCCGCCGGAGCTCCAGGGCCTGCGCGAGGAGATCCGCGTGGCGCTCCATGGCACGGCTCCGGCCGTGGCCCAGGCGTGAGGAAGCGGTTCCCCTGGTCTAAGCTGGGAGCGTCTTGAACCTTCGCTCTGCACCTCAAGCCCCCGCGCGACTGCCGGTGACGTGGAGCCCCCGGACGGAGCCGCTGGCCGCGCTCGCCGTCGCGGGCGTGGGGCCCGTGGCGCAGGCGTTGGCGCGCCGAGCGCTGGCCTCGGATGATCCGCAGCTGGGCGCCTGGAGTGGAGTGGCCGGCCCGGGCGTGCTCGTCCTGCTGGGGCAGACCGAGTCGCTGCCGTGGGTGGACGGTGCCGTGTACCTGGGAAGGGATGGAGCGGCGCCCTCGCTGCTGCTGCCGTGTGCGCTCGCTCCCGAGGTGGCGCCGGCGCTGCTCGAGCGCGCGCTGGTGGCCCAGGCCGCCGTGGGGACGCCGCTCGCGGTGCTTCCACGCGCGGGACTTCTGATTCCCCTGGGGAGCGCGCGGCCCGTGGCGCGTGAGGCGCTCGCCGCGTGGCTGAAGGCGGCGGAGGGCGCACCGTGAGCAGCCTGCCTCCCGCGCTGCGCCCCTGGGCGATGCAGCTGGCGATCTTCCCGGAGGACCTGGCGCTCAGCCTGGGTCCCCACGTGGCCCGTCTGGCGGCGGCCATCGGCGCGCTCCGGCCCCGAGGCGAGACAGAGGGCGGAGAGCCCCAGGGCTATGATGGGCTCACCCGCCGAGGCCCCTACGAGCGGCTCCTGCTCTCCGAGTGGCTCTACGGCCTGGAGTCCCCCGACGAGTTCATCCGCCGCGCGGCCTTCGGCGAGCATGCCTTCCTCAAGCCCGCCTTCAAGCAACCCCAGGGCTCGCGGCGCACGGTGGCGCTGCTGGACGCGGGGCCGGATCAGCTCGGCTCTCCGCGCATCGCCCACCTCGCGCTCCTGGTGGTGCTGCAGCGCCGCGCCGAGGCTGCTGGCGCCGAGTTCGCCTGGGCCGTGCTCCAGTCCCCGCCGGATCGAGGTCCCTTCGGCTCGGTGACTCCCGCCGCGGTCCAGACGTGGCTCGCGGCGCGCACCGTGGCCCCCGTCACCGGGGCGCATGTGAGCCTGTGGCGCGACGCGCTGGCGCTGGGCTCGGCCCCGGAGGACTGCTGGCTGGTAGGCAGCTCGCGGCTCTCCCGCATCCCAGAGGCCTCGGGGCTGTCCCGCGTGGAAGTGGAAGAGGAGGTGTCGCCCACGGTCCGCGCGCTCTCGATCGCGGTGCGGCGCGTGGCGCGGGCGCCCGCCTCGGTGGCGCTGGAGTTGCCTCCGCCCGACGCGTGCGTCCGGCTGCTGAGGGATCCGTTCACCTCTCGCGCCACCACGCCGGTGCGCCTGTCCAACGCCGCGCGCATCCAGTCGTTCTTCTTCTCCGCGGATGGCACGCGCCTCCTCATCGCCCGGGCCGACGGGAGCGTGGCCGCTCAGCCCATTCCCCACTCGCCGCGCGCCACCATGCCCAAGCCTCGGCGCTTCCAGCCTCCCGCGGGCCAGCGGTTGGTGGCCGCGGGGTGGCGCCGCGATGGCGGGCTGCTGGTGCTCACCCGCGACGAGAAGGTCCTCTGGATCCATGGGACCGTGAAGGGGCTTCAGAAGCCGAACAAGGCGCGCGGCATCCCCTACCTCGGCTACGAGGGGCTGCTGCCCGAGGAGCCCCCACCGAACCACCCGCCGGGGTTGGCCACCTCCACCGTCGAGGACGAGCGCGGGAGCTTGCTGGTGCGCGACCACACAGGCCGCCTCTTCATCGTCAGCCACCACCGGCCCTCGCTGCTGGCCCACCGGGTGACGGCGTTCGCCGAGGTGCGGCGCAAGCCAGCGTTCGTGATGACCCCCCCGGAGGACGCCTCGATGCAGGAGGTGTGGCTCGGGCTGCTGGAGAACAACTACCAGCGCCACCTGCCGCTCGGCCCGGGCAATGGCGAAGCCTTCTTCGGTCCTGCGTCCTCTCTGGGCCATGCGGAGGCGGGGCTGCTGGCGCTGTGCCGCAGGCCCGGGGGCTGGCAGGTGCTGCTGGCCCAGGGCCCGGTGGACTTCGAGGTGCCTGCGGGCTGGCGCGTCTTGGGCCTGGCCGTTCATCCCAAGTCGGTGACGGAGCCGGGGCTGCTGCTGCTGGGACCGGATCGCCGCACCTTCACGTTGATGACCCGCTCGGGACAGGAGAGCGTGGCGCGGGCCTCCGAGGAGGTGGTGCACGCGGCGACGAGCCACGGCCTGCCCGTGCTCGCGTGGCTGACGGTGAAGGGGGAGCTGGTGGTGTGGAGCCTCGAGCAGGGCTCGGCCCTCTACCGCGCCTCGCCGGAGGAGGGAGCGTGAGCGCGCGCCCCGTGAGGCCCCGGCTGCACCTCCACCGTGGCACCGTGGTGGCGGCGGCGCTCTGGTTTGATCCCTCGCTCCTGGGCGAGCGCGAGGCCCGCGGGCGCGTGCTCGCCGCGTGGACGCCGGGCACGAGCGTCTTCCCGCTCGCGGGAGGCTTCCTCCTGCGGCTGCCGCGCCCCCGCCCCGTGGACTGCGCCGCCACGCCCGGATTGCCTCTCACGGTGGAAGAGGGCGTGCTCCTCGCCGCGCCGCTCTCGACGGCCGAGCGGGAGCGGCTGGCGCCTCCACCGGGCTCGACAGTGCTGGTGCGGGCGGGACATGCGCAGGTGTTCCCCGGAGAGCCTTCCCGACGGTTGGACGTGGCGGCGTGGCTCGATGTCTCCGAGTGGAGCACCGTCTCCGTGCAGGGGCTCGGAGCGCCTCCGCCGCCCGTGAAGGTCCTCGAGCCCGTCGAGGCGCCCGCGCGCAGCCTCTTCAAGGGAGTTCCTGCAGCGGACCCCGAGGCCGAGGCGCTTCGGGCCCGCATGGAAGGGCGTCCGGAGCCGCAGGGGCTCCAGGCCGCGCGTGGCGCGAGAGCGGGCGCCGGGGCTTCGCTGTGGGCTCGGCTGCGCGCGTGGTTGAGCGGAGAGCGCGGCACGCCCGCCACGGGGGAGAAAGCCGGCAGCATCACCCGGGCTTCCTCGGCCGCGGCGGCTCCCTCCCCATTGAGGCGGTTCGTGTCGTGGCTCCAGCGTGCGCTGGGGTCTTCCTCCAAGGCTCAGTCCCGCGAGGAGCGAGCCGCGCCGCCCTCTCTGTTGAGACGCATGCTCGGAAGGCTGCGTCAGGCGCTCTTCCCGGCCGGTGCTCCCTCGTCGGGACAGCCGGCATCCCCGGAGCCCGCGACACCGCCTGCTCCCCAGGGGCCTGGGCTCTTCTCACGCCTCTCCGAGTGGCTGCTCAGGAACACGCCGCTGGGGCCACTGCTGGGGCAGCGCAAGGCGGAGTACGTCCAGCGCCTCTTCGAGATGTTCGAGCAGGGCGATCTCGATGAAGCGCTGCGCTACGCCATCCCCCTGGGCGAGGACAAGATGCCGGAGCAGACGCGCATCGCCCTGGGGCTGCCCGGCCCGCGCGCGAGCCTCAGCATCCAGCCGCAGCGGGGCGGGCCCGCGTCCCTCTTCGGAGGAGGCCAGGCTGTCTACTCGGCGCTCAAGGAACGCTACCGTGCGGCCTTCAAGCGCCTGGAGCGCGAGGGCCGGATCGACGAGGCGGCCTTCGTCCTCACCGAGCTGCTCGGCGCGCACGAGGAGGCCGTGTCCTTCCTCGAGAAGCACGGTCGCCTGAAGCTCGCGGCCGAGCTGGCCGAGGGGCGGGGGCTGGCACCAGGGCTGGTGGTGCGCCAGTGGCTGCTGGCCAGGGACATCCGGCGCGCGGTGGCCATCGCCCGCCGCAGCGGCGCCTTCCCGGACGCGGTGCTGCGGCTGGAGCGCACGCACCCCTCCGAGGCCCGCACGCTGCGGCTGCTCTGGGCGGAGACGCTCGCGGAGGCGGGGGACTACCTGCGCGCGGCGGTGGTGGTCTGGCCGCTGGAGGATGCCCGTCCGCTGGCCCGCGCATGGCTGGAGCAGGGAGTCGCGGTGGGCGGCGTGGGCGGAGCGCGAGCGCTGGCCCGGCTGGTCTCGGCCTTTCCGCAAGCCTTCGAGGCCTCGCGGCCCATGGCGCTCGGGCTGCTCGAGGATGAGAGCCACGCCCGCGCGGCCGAGCGGCTCGCCTTCGCGGAGGTGCTGTCCGCCGAGGCCCGAATGGATCCTCGCACGGCGCTGGTGGGGCCGGTGGTGCGCGCGCTGCTGAGAGACAGGGCCGCGGGCCACACGCGCATCGATGGGAGCTTCCTCTCGCGGCTCCTGCGAGACGTGGGCGATGGCACGCTGCGAGCAGACCTCCCGCCGGTCTCGGATCCGCGCCGCCGCACCTGGCTCGAGGAGAATGCGACGCCACCGCTGAGGGAGCGGCTCACCGTGGCCGAGGCAGGCCCGTACCCCATCCACGACGCGGTGGCGCTGTCGAGCCAGCGCATGCTGCTGGCGCTGGGAGAGGCCGGGGTGCGGATGGTGCGCTGGGATGGCACGTGCGTGGCGCACTTCAACGTGCCGGCCTTCTCGCTGGTGCCGTCGGTGAACGAGGACCGGGTGCTGGCGCTCGCGCCGCGTGGGGAGCTGAAGCGCATCTCCCTCATCGAGCCGGGGCCTCGGCGGGCCACCCACTGGTGCGACGCGAAGGTGGATGCGTTCGCCCCGAGCTACGACGGCAACCTGTGGTTCATCTCCGAGGCCGACACGGTGATGGCGGTGGACGCGCTGGCGCAGGAGGGGCTCCGGGCGCTCTGGCGGGTCTCCCAGGTGGGCGGCGTGGTGATGGCGCTGGCGGCGGACGCACAGTCGCTGCGGTTCGCGACCTGGGGCAGCGATCCGCAGCTCTGGACGTACTCGCTACCGGGAGGGCCCACGCTGCGCACGCGCGCCTCGCGCCGGCTCGGAGACGGCCTGCCGCTGGTGGTGCTGGACGAGCTCACCGGGCAGGTGGAGAAGGTGGACGATGTCCTCCTCTCGGTCCCCTGGACGCTGATCAACCAGAGGATCGCCACGGGCCACGAGGTGAAGCTCGAGCTGAAGGGGAAGCCCCGGGCGCTCTTCGCCTTCGAGGGCGAGGCGCGCGTGCGGGCCCGCTTCTCGGAGGGCGAGCTGCTCCTGTTCGACACCTCGGGCCGGTTGTTGCGAGTGGACCTGACAGAGGGCACCGCGCGGCGAGTCCTCGTCCAGTAGGCCGGGCCCGAGCGCTACGAGCGCGGCAGGTGCGGGGGGATGATGACGGTGGCCACCTGGAGCGTGCGCGCCTCCTCGTTCACCTCCAGCACCACCCGGACACCCTCCGCATCCTAAGTGAAGTTGCTGCCTCGTGAAGAAGACAGGTGTGAGCCGTTCACGGCCAGAATTGCACAGGCAGGACGTCCTCCTCACGCCGCAGGCGGGCCTCACCGGGCTTCGAACCCTCATGCTTGATGAGGAGCCCGGATTGGGTCCCCAGCACGAAGCACACAGGGATGCGGCGCCCATCCGGCAGGCGGGCCTCGGTGTAGCGGGCCAGGACTGCCTCCTGCCCGAACTTCTTGAGGCCCTCCGTCCAGAGTTGCCCGTAGAGGAGCGTTCCATCGGGGAGGAAGTCGTCGGTCCACGACTCCTTCACCACCTTGCTGACGATGGGCCCTGGGCGGTAGGTCCCCGTCTGCTGCTCCGTGCCCGGCTGATTGGGGTCGATGACGACTCGGTGCGGGCCCCTGAAGAGGTTCATCCTCTCCATGTTCTGTACCGCCTCAGGAGGGCAGTCCTCTGGCAGGGGCCGTACCTGGGCCGCCGGGCAGCCTACGCTGAAGGTGGCGCACAACCAGATGGCGACGGATGTCACGGGCCGGGAGTTGCTGAGGGTGGACATGAGCGAACTTCCTTTCTCGGATGCAGCGGGGGCAGTCGCATCAGCGGGAGAGCGCCACGCCCACCACGCGGCGAAGAGAGCGAGGCTCAGAAGGAGAGGGCTCACCACGAGGGCGATTCTCCGCCACCGCTTCTTGCGCTGGGCGGCCTTCTCGTCAGCGGCGTCCAACTCCGTTGCCATCTGGTGGATGAGCGCGGAGGCCTGCTCGAAGGCCTGCTCACGCGAGAGCTCTTCCTGCTTCTCCTTCTTGGCCTCCTGGGCTCTTCGCTCCGACTCCTGCTGCAGGACACGACGCTCCTCCATCTCGTCCTGAGTCACGGGAGCTGGGCCCTCGGGAGGCAGTCCCAGTCGCGCCTTCCAGGCCTTCGTGGAGCGTTCCTTGTTGGCATCCCAGAGCGCCTGGAGCAGGGCCTCGGCGCTCTCGTAGCGGTCCTCTGGTCGCTTCTCCAGTAGCTTCAGGGCAATGCGGCTGAGCGCTTCGGGAACCTCGGGGTTGATGCGGTGAGGAGGGCGCGGGACGACGCTCTCGATGGCCGCCAGCAGCTCCTCTTTCGCCAGCTTCGGGTTGAAGGGCCAGCATTCCGCGAGCGCTTCGTACAGGAAGACGCCGAGCTGGTAGAGATCACCCGCCTGCCCCGGCTCAAACCGGGCGCCCTGCTTCCAGGAGCCCTCTCGAATGAAGGTGACACACTCTGGAGGCAGGGCGTAGGGCGTGCCCGGGGCCAGCCCTACGGTGAGGGTCGAGGCTCCTGGCAGCCACGCGCTGCCCAAATCCACCAGCACCGGCTGGTGGTCCTCTGGGATGATGACGTGCTCGCTCTTGAAGTCCCGGATGAAGATGCCCCTGGCGTGCAGCCTCTTCACCACGTGCACCACCTCGATGAAGACGTCCACGAACTGGGCAACGGTGGGCCGGGTCTGCTCTCGCCACTCATGGAAGGGCTCGCCCAGCACGTGGTCGGTGATGATGTAGAGGTAGCCCTTGATGGGATGGGGCCACCTGCCCACCTCCCGCACGTTCGGCAGGCCCGGGTGACTGGTGTTGGCCAGGAGGATGGCGCCCTCGTGGCACATTCGGCCATCCACCTGCCGCTCCTCCAGGGTTTCCTCGGGCGTGGCCTTGGGCAGCTCGGGCGCTGGGCGCACCGCCATCTTCATGGTGAAGAAGGAGCCCTCGCGCGACACCTTGAAGGTATGCCCGGAGTTGCCGGTGCCCAGCGACTCGACAATCTGCCAGGGGCCCACCATGTCCCCCGGCTTGAGGTGATCAGGGTGAAAGGCGTCCGTCGTCATGGGGTGGGGCTTCCTACTACTTTTAAATTGAATTTATCAAGGTGAAGGAAAGACGCCGCTGTCCACTGCCGTCCTCCAATTCCACGTTGAACGCCTTGCCGGCTGTCCAAGGTGGCTCCTTCACCTCAACCACCACAAGGCCCTCCTCACCCGGGACCAAGTGCTCCGGCCTCATCTGCGCCGAGATCACCTTCACCGGAACACCTCCCGGGCTGGTGATTCGCGTCTGCCCCAGCACCCAGGGCAGCTGACCCGGAAGATTGCGTAGCCGGAAGGCCACCAGTGCCGAGAACTTGCCGTCGTAACCGAAAACCGCTCGCACCTCCAACCCGCTGGTGTCTGTGTAAGCGTCTGCGCGCGAGAGCCCGACGGGGTACGTCTGCTCGTTGAGCCACCCAGAGAGGACGATCCCAGCGGGGCCACTTCCCTCACACCGGGCCTTGAGTTCCTCCAAGTCCGAATCCTTCTGCTTGAGGGCCGCCAGCAGGGCCACGGGAGTGTTCGCCCGCCGATCCACCTCCACGCTTCCGTCCATCACGTCCGCCTTGGAGGTGACGGTGAGGACAGCCTTCGCGGGCAGGGCGTGATCCTTGAAGCCGACCTGGACGATGAGCTTGTCGTCCGGGGCCAGGTCCGCGAAGGGCTGCAGGAGGAGGAAGCTGTCACTGACCTGAGCCCACTTGAAACGCGTCCTGTCCACCACGAGGCTGTCCCGGTCCAGCGGGCTGTTGAAGGCCACCGTGGTGAGATTGTTGGCAGCCACGTACAGCTCGAGCATGGGCTCAGCGGGCGTGGTGGGCAGCGCTGCGCGCCGATCCTGGCGCTGCCGGGCGGGGAGCTGGGGCTGAGCGGCGGCGGCGCTCGCCACCAGCAGAGGGGCGAGGAGCAGCCACTTCATGGGTAGTACCAAGGAAGTAGAACCTCCGAGGTTACCACCCTAGCAGATGTGCGGCGCTGTCGTGCGACACTCGCGACGTGCCACCGCCGGCTTCAGCGACTGGGCGAGGAGAGGGTGCCCTGGTGGCCGAGCGCTACGAGCGCGGCAGGTGCTGGCGGACGGCATTCCGCGTCGGCGCGGAGAGCGTGCCCAGCGCGAAGCGGGCCTCCTCAGTCTCATGTTGGCCGGGGTTGGCGGCCCCGGGAAACCGCTCGCGCGCAAGTGCCGGGTGAGCGTTGGATTTATTACACCGCGGGCCGCTTGCCCAGTCCCGGACTCATGGCCAATTTGAATGGCGCGATGGCTTTCCGATTCCAGCTCATGCCTCAGGCGGTGCGAGTGCTCTCAGCTTGCGAGGCGGCCGTGCGCGAGCGCGTCCTGCATGAGCTGGGGGCCATCTTCTCGGGGCCGCTGCTGGGGACCGGAGGCCGCGCCTCCGAGGTGGAGCACGTGGGGGAGTGCTTGCTCCCCTCGGGCTTCCAGGTGCATTACGCCGTGGACTGGAAGCACGGGGTGCTTCACCTGCGGGAACTTCGCGGCCCCGAGGAAGGCCTGACGGCTTCGACGTCCTGAGCCCCCACGGCTCGGCGCCCCGTCTCCCGGATTGAGTTTCTCGCGTGTCTCCCCCTCTCGCAGAGTTCCTTCGCAGCCACCGTGACGCCATCCTCGAACACTGGGAAGCCGAGGTGCGTCAGCTGCCCGTGGCCCAGAGCCTGCCTCGCACCGTGCTGCGCGATCACCTGCCCCAGCTGCTGGACCGCATCGCGGAGCTGACCGCCCAGCCGCTGACGGCGGAGGTGGCCTCGGGGCTGGGCTCCGTGCCGGACGTGCACGCCCTGGAGCGGCTGGGCGAGGGCTTTGATCTGCGGCAGGTGGTGATGGAGTACCAGCTGCTGCGCCGGTGCGTGTTGCGGCTGTGGGCGGCTCAGGGCTCGGCGGACTCGCTCGAGGCGGCCTCCATCTTCCACGAGGCCATGGATGAGGCCGTGGCCGCCTCCGTCTCCCGCTATATGCAAGCCCGAGAGCGCACCTTCCAGGCCCTGGATCGCATCTCAGCCGCGGCCATTGGCAGCCCGGACCTGCCCACCTTCCTGCCCCGGCTGCTCGAGGTGCTGCGCGAGACGGTGCCGGTGGTGGACACGGTGACGGTGATGGTGCGCGAGGGAGACTTCCTCCGGGTGGAGAGCTCGGTGGGGCTCACCCTCGAGGAGGGTTTTCGCGTCCACATCGGAGACGGAGTCATCGGCGAGGTGGCCGCGACCCGCCAGCCCGTCACCGTGCGGGACGTGGCGACGGATCCCCGGGTGCGCAGCAAGGCAGTCCGCCACAGTGGCCTGCGAGCCCTCTACGCCGTTCCGCTGCTGCTCAATGACGAGCTGCTCGGAGTGGCGCACATGGGCAGCCGCACCAGCTACGAGTTCTCCGACGAGGACCAGCTGCTGCTGCGCACCATGGCGGCGCGCTCCACCTCGATGATCGCCCGGGCTCAGGCCCTCGCTCGCGAGCAGGCGGCCCGGGCCCAGGCCGAGCAGTCCCTGGCGCAGCTGCGCGCGAGCGAAGCGCAGCGCAAGCGCTGGGAGCAGATCATCGCCCACATGGGCGTGGGCGTGGCGCTGATCCGCGCCGAGGACAACGTGCTGGAGGACGCGAACCCGGCCTTCGCGCGGATGCATGGCGCCTCGCGCGAGGAGCTCCTCGGCCAACCGCTGGCGGACCTGTTCGCCCCGGAGGCGCGCGCGATGCTGGCCCGGCACGTGGCCGTCTCGCACTCCAAGCTCCACCACGAATACGAGTCCATCCACCAGCGCGTGGACGGCAGCCGCTTCCCCGTCCTCACGCACGTCACGTCGTTCCGGGACGAGTCCGGCAAGGTGGTGCAGCGCGCGGCCACCTTCCTGGACATCACCCAGCGCCGCGCCGCGGAGGCCGAGCGGCAGCGGCTGCTCACCGACATCGAGGCGGAGCGCTCCCGGCTGGCCGCGGTGCTGGATCAGCTCCCCGCGGGCGTCGTCCTCGTGGAGGCGCCCCACGGCCGCACGGTGCTGGCCAACCAGCAGGTGAACGCCATCCTCGGGGCGCCCTTCATCCAGGCGGAGACGGTGGAGGAGTACGCCGCCTATCCGGGCTACCACCGGGACGGCCGGCGCTACGCCGCCGAGGAGTGGCCGATCGCGCGCGCGCTGCTCCGGGGCGAGGAGGTCCAGGGCGAGGAGATCGAGCTGCGGCCCAGCGGGGGCACTCCCCACGCGGTGCTGATCTCCAGCGCTCCCATCCGGGACCGGACGGGGCAGATCACCTCGGCGGTGGCGACGTTCGTGGACGTGACGGAGCTGCGCCGCGCCGAGGCCGCCGCACGCGAGGCCGCGGAGTTCGGCGGCAAGCTCATGGGCATCGTCAGCCACGATCTGCGCAACCCGCTCAACGCCATCCACCTGTCCGTCACCCAGCTGCTGCACAGCGAGACGCTGTCGGCCAGGGAGCAGCGCGCCGCGGCCCGCATCGCCAAGTCCTCGGACCGGATGAAGCGGATGATCTCCGAGCTATTGGACTTCACCCGCGGCCGGCTGGGAGGAGGCATCCCCATCCAGCGCGTGCCCGGAGATCTGCGAACGGTGCTGCGGCAGGGCGTGGAGGAGCTGGAGGCGGCCTGGCCCGAGCGCACCGTGAGCCTGCGCATGGAGCCGGGGCACTACGAGGGCCAGTGGGACGCGGACCGGCTGGTGCAGGTGGTGAGCAACCTGGGCAGCAACGCGCTCCAGTACAGCCCGCATGACACGCCGATCCGCTTCCAGCTCAGGGATCTGGGCGCCACGGTGGAGCTGGAGGTGCACAACGTGGGCAATCCCATCCCCGCCGAGGCCCTGCCGCACCTGTTCGATCCGTTCCGCCGCGCCTCCTCGGAGGGGGGCGGGCTGGGGCTGGGCCTCTACATCGTCGAGCAGGTGGTGAAGGGGCACGGCGGGCGCATCGCGGTGACGTCCACCGCGGAGTCCGGCACGACGTTCCGGGTCACCCTGCCACGCCAGGGGAGCGCGGCCCCGGCGACGGCCCGAGGGACACCCTAGTGGCTGGCGGCCATGGCGACGCGGGGGCTGGGGGCCGTGCCCATCCTCAGGCGGGCCAGCGTCTCCATCAGCAGGTTCAAGTCCAGCGGCTTGGGGATGGAGGCGATGATGCCGCGCGGGACGGGCCGCGTGGAGCCCGCGCCCGAGACGACGATGACGGGCAAGCCCCACAGCGAGGGCTCCTCCATCACGCGGGCCATCAGGTCCCACCCCGTCATCACCGGCATCATCAGGTCCAGCAGCACCACATCCGGACGGGGGAGGCGCAGCAGCCGCTCCAGGGCCTGGAGCCCGTTGATGGCGGTCTCCACCGTGAAGCCCTCCTCGGTGAGGAACTCCTCCAGCATCTCCCGGCTGTCGTTGTGGTCCTCGACGACTAGGACGCGGAAGTGCTCCTGCATTGCGGGCAACCCCCCTGTGCGCTGCGCACGAGTTCGCCCTGAAGCCTCATCCGAATGCCGGGCGGAGTGAAGTTCCCGCAAGGGACGGATGTTGGCTACTCGATGATCAGCGGCGGCGCGGCGGGGGCCGGAGGCGCGCGGCCCGGTGGCCCAAGAGCGTGCGAGGCGCCGAGCGAGGGGTGGGCCGCTCGGACAGCAGCCGATCGCACACCGCGTCGGCAGGGGTCTCTCCGGCCTCCACGCGCAGGGCCACGTAGCGCAGGGTGACAAGCTCGGCGAGGACCTCCGGTGGCCCCAGGTGTTGCTGGGTGTCCTTCAGGTACTGACGCAGGGCGCGAGCGAAGTGGCCGCAGGAGGGGAACCGGCTCGATCGATCCGGCGAGAGCGCGCGGTGGACCATGGAGCGCAGCGCCTCGGGCACGGCGCGCGTGGCGGCCTCGAGCTCCGCCACCGAGTAATCGCGGATGCGCTCGAGCAGCTCCTGGGCGCACAGCTGGGTGGCGACGCTCTGCCGCGAGTGGGGCTGGCGCTGCCGCGCGTCGAAGCGATCGGCGCCCTCGAAGAGGTGGCGGCCGGTGAGCATCTGAAGCAGGACGATGCCCAGGGAGAACTGATCCGCGCGCCCATCCAGCCCCAGGTGCAGGGTGTGCTCGGGGGCGGCGTAGGCGAGGCTGCCCTGCAGGGCGGGGCCCTCGCTGCTCACGCGCCCGGCCAGCCGGGACCAGGCCGCGCCGAAGTCCAGCAGCTTCACCTCGCCGTGCTCGCCCACGAGGATGTTGTGAGGCGTCACGTCGCGGTGGACGATGCCCAGCTCGCGGCCATACTCGTCCACGAGCGTGTGGGCATGCTGGAGCGCCTCGGCCACCTCCGCCGCCACCTGGCAGGCGAAGCCCTCCGAGAGCGGCTGCTGGGCCCGCTCCGCGGCCTCCAGGATGCTGGCCAGCCGGTACCCGGGCACGTGCTCGAGCACGAGCAGGGGCATGTCATCCGTCCCCTTGAACTGCACCGCGCCGAGGATGTTGGGGTGGTGCAGCTGCGAGGTGACGCGGGCCTCGTCCAGCAGCCGGCGCCGTGTCTCCTCGGACAAGGGGTGACGGGGGCGCTTGATGATGCTGAAGCCGCCGAAGTTCTCCCCGTAGCGGCGCCGGGCCAGCACCAGCTCTCCATTGCGAGCCGGACCCAGCCAGCGGACGAACTCGTACGCCGTAGGCCCGGATCGCAGCAACACCTTGGCGAAGGGAGGCTTTGTGGAGGGGGGTGCCATGGCGACACTCCTGCGAGCGAGAGGACCTGGAGAGTATGGTCCCTCCGCTGGCCGCCGTCACCTATTGGGTCGGATTGGAGGACCTGGGAGCACCTCTGAGTGCCCGAGCACCGTCCTACCTGATAGGGCCTATCTGACGCAAAGCGTCAGGAATGAGCGGCCTAAACGGAAATTCCAGGGTTTAGGCGGCGAGAAGGGGCAAGGACCCAACCCATGAAATAGGGCACGACCTGTCAAATAGGGGTATGTGCTCCCGACGTGGCAGGTTATAACGCCGCGCCTGGAAGCGAGCGCCAGTGGGTGGCTCGCCTCCTCTCGTTCACGTGAGCAAGGTTCGTGTGGTGAGAGCCAACCTGAAAGGTTCGACGATCTCTTTCTCCCTGGGGCGCCGCAGTCCGCGCCGCAAGGAGCCGGAGCTGCCCGTTGCGGTGCGGCGGATGGAGAAGCGCCTGGCATCGACGGTGGGCGGGGCGTCTCGGCTGGCGCGCATGCGCGCGGGGCTGACGCAGGCGGATGTGGCGCAGCGCATTGGCGTGGCCACGGAGGTGTATGGGCGGATGGAGCGGGGGAAGATGCTGCCCAGCGTGCCCACGCTGCTGCGGCTGTGCGTGGTGCTGCGCAGCGGCCCGGACGAGCTGATGGGCCTGGCGCCGCGCAACAGCTCGCCCGAGGACTCGCCCTGGGCGGACGAGGTGCCCTCCGGGCTGGATGACACTCCGGACATGCGCCGGTTGTTGCGCACCCTGCGCCGGCTGAGGCGGCCGCAGATCAAGCTGATGCACCTGGTGGCGACCGCGATCATCGCCCGCTCGTGAGGCGGGCGGTGGGGTGAACTGCCCACCCACGGGCCCGGAGGCGATGCGGTTCGCGGCGGATGATCACGCTTGTCATCCCCTCGGAAATACTGGCCTCATCGCCCCATGAGCGAGCCGTGGATGGCACATGGCGACTAGACGGGCCGGGCCGAAGCGGCACTCCGACAGGGGCCGGTCCGTGCAGGTGGGGTGGGTGCTCGCCGTGGCGCTGTTCGCGGTGCGGGCCTGGGGCGCAGGGCCGGGTGCTCTCGATGCGGGCCCTCCGGATGCGGGCCTGCCCACGGAGGTGGGGGTCCACCGGACCGGCGCGGGGTTCGAGGTGGAGGCGCCCGGCCCGCGGGATGCTGGCGTGGAGCCCGCGTTTCAGGCCCCTACGCTGCTCGCGGACTCTCCGGCCACCTACCCGAAGCAGCTCGCCGCGGAGCGGGTGACCGGCACGGTGCGGCTGGAGCTGCTGCTGGACGAGGCGGGCGAAGTCGAGTCCGCCACCCTGGTGGAGGGCCCGCACCCGCTGCTCAACGACGCCGCGCTGCACGCCGCCGCGGGCCTGCGCTTCACCCCGGCCCTGCTCAACGGCGAGCCGGTCCCCGTGCGCATCGGCTTCGAGTACCACTTCGAGGCGCCTGTCGAGGGAGCGGCCCCGGCAGGGGATGGAGGCCCGGCGCCCGCGCCTGCGTCCGTGACGCTCAAGGGGCTGGTGCGAGAGAAGGGCAACCGTCGCCCTCTGCCGGGAGCGGTGCTGATCTCGGACGCCGCGCCGGGCGTGCCCGTGGAGACGGATGCGGAGGGGCACTTCGAGGCGCGCTGGCCCTCGGCGGCGCAGCGGGTGCGGGTGACGGCGCCAGGGCACAAGCCCGCCACCTTCATCGAGAACATGCGCCGGGGCGAGACGCTGGAGGTCGTCTACGGCCTGGAGCCGCTGGTGATCAACCCGTACGAGACGGTGGTGCGCGGGGATCGCGAGCGCACGGAGGTGTCCCGCGTCACCTTGCACGAGGCGGAGCTGCGCGAGGTGCCCGGCACCATGGGAGATCCGTTCCGCGTGGTGATGCTGCTGCCGGGTGTGGGGAGCATGCTCTCGGGAGTGGCCTACCCGGTGGTGCGAGGCAGCCAGCCGTCATCCACGGGCTACTATCTGGATGGCATCCGGGTCCCCATCCTCTTCCACCTCTTCCTGGGTCCGGCGGTGCTCCACCCAGACTTCATCGACACGATCGACTTCTACCCCGGCACGCCGCCGCCGCGGTACGGACGGTTGATGGGCGGCGCCATCGATGGCCGGCTGAGCCACCCCCGCGATGATCGCGTCCACGGCAGCGCCTACATTGATCTCATCAACGCGGGCGCCTTCGTCGAGTACCCCTTCAAGACCACCGGCACCAACGTCTCCATCGCCGGGCGCTACTCATACACGCCGTGGATCATCTCCCTGGGGGCCAACGCGTTCCAGGATCCCCCGCCTCCGGGCCGGAAGAACGACAAGCTCGTGCTGGACTTCTGGGACTACCAGGCGCGCGTGGAGCAGGACCTGGGGGAGGGGAAGCTGCGGCTGTTCGCGTTCGGCTCCTCGGACACGTTCGGCACCAAGGCCCAGGACACGCTGGGCACCACGGCGCTGCAGACCATCCTCTTCCACCGGGTGGACTTGCGGGATCGGCGGCGGGTGGGGCCGGGCGAGCTGGAGACCGGGGTGACGTGGGGGCTGGATCGGCTGTCCACGGTGGGCCGGGACACGAGCGGCACCAATGACTTCTTCATCGACCAGGGGACGCTGGCGGCGCGCGTGGGCTACGACGCGAAGCTCTCCGAGCGGCTGTCGCTGCGCAGCGGCGCGGACGTGGATCGCAAGTTCGCGCGGGTGACGGCCCGATCCGAGGGCACTGACCTGGATGGCACCGGCATCCGCGAGGTGCGGCTCGACCAGCCGGTGGCGGTGGGGCTCTTCACCGGAGCGTGGGGCGAGCTGCTCTGGCAGCCGGACGACAAGTGGACGGTGGTGCCCGGGCTGCGCGTGGACAACTACCACCTGTCGGGAGGCATCAACCACGCCGCGCTCGAGCCGCGGCTCACCGCGCGCTACCGGCTGCGCGACGACCTGACGCTCAAGGGCGGAGCAGGGCTCTTCCACCAGGCCCCCACCACCATCATCAGCATCCCCGTGGTGGACATCTCCGGGCTCGAGCAGGGGCTCCAGGAGGCGCTCCAGCTCACGGCGGGCGCGGAGTGGAAGGCGCCCCACTCGTTCGACGTGGGCCTGGACGTCTACGTCAACCCGATGCTTCGCACCGTGGAGCTGACGCCCTTCGCGGACGAGACCATCGTTGATGATGGAAACAATGGAGGAGGGGTCACCTCGCCGCCCCGGCAGAGGCAGGTGCGGGCCTCCCAGGTCGCCATCAACAATCGGGATCTGCCGAACCTGGTCAGCCACGGCCTGGCGTACGGCATGGAGGTGTTGCTGCGCCGGCCGTTGGGGGGCAACTGGTTCGGATGGCTCTCGTACTCGCTGCAGCGCAGCACGCGCTACACACGCTTCTATCGCTATGACTTGCACGGAGACGTGGTGGGCCAGGATGCGAAGAGCCTGCCCTTCGTGTTCGACCAGACGCACATCCTGAACCTGGTGCTCAGCTACAAGTTCGCCAACAACGTCACGCTGGGCGGAGTGCTGCACTTCAACACCGGGCGCCCCGAGACGGCGGCGCTGGGCACCCAGACGCAACGCGAGGGCGTCCGCGTGGCCCCGGATGGCTCCATGGTGCCCGCCTGGGTTCCCGTGGATCGCGATCAGGTGGACCGGCTCCCCGCCTTCTTCCGGTTCGACGTGCGGCTGGCCAAGGCGTGGGCCTTCGAGACGTTCACGCTCGAGGCGTACCTGGACATGCTGAATGTGAGCATCAGCCAGGAAGTGGTGGGCTTCGACTACACCTCCATTGGCCCTCCGGGAACGCCGTTGCTCAAGAAGCCCATTGGCATCCCCGTCGTGCTGCCCATCCTCGGGCTCAAGGGGCGCTACTGAGCGAATCCGCTGTCCGGCGCCTCACAGCCCCTGGGCCGCGGCCGAGCGAATGTCTACCGCTACGCACTCGTGGCATCGATCTAAAGTCTGGGGTGAGAACACTCCGGTGTGAAACGTGGTAGGGCTCAAGCGCTGCGCCGCGCGCTCTTCTTCGTCCGGCTTCCTGGCTCGATAGCGGTGCGCTGGGGGGTTGTGTCCATGCTGACGTCTTCTGTTCCAGGGAGAACCCTGGCGCGAGGGCTCTATGCCGAGAGCCCGACGCCATGTCTCCTCTTCGAAGCGACGCGCGATCCTGAAGGGAACCTGCTCGTGTTCCAGTTCGTGGCGGCCAATCCAGCCGCCGAGGCCCGGGCCCGGCTGGACGAGCCAGACGGGGGCCCGGCGCGGTGGGCGGAGGAGCTGCAAGGTCTGCTGGAGCTGGCCGACTGCGCACGCGTGCTGGAGACGGGAGAGCCGTCCATCACCCAGCTGTGCGTCCAGTCCCGGGGGGTGGAGACGTGGTGGCTGTCCACGGCGGTGCGGCACGGGGATGGCTTCGCGCTGTGGCTGCGCGACGTGACGCGCGAGCGGCTGGAGGAGCGCGAGGCCCGCCAGGCGCTGGAGCAGGCTCAGGCCCGCGAGGAGCGCATGGAGGAGGAGGCGGAGTTCCGCGAGCGCTTCCTCGGCATCCTGGGGCATGACCTGCGCAACCCGCTCAACGCCATCAGCCTGTCGGCGCGAGCCATGGCGCAGTACGGCTCGTTGACGGCGATGCAGCAGGAGCTGGGCCTGCGCATCGAGGCGAGCGCGGCGCGCATGACGAAGATGATCGCCGACATCCTGGACCTCACGCGGGCGCGGCGCTCGGATGGCATCCCGCTCGTCCTGGCGCCCTCCAGCCTGTCCTCGGTGTGCTGCCAGGTGGTGGAGGAGCTGGCGGTGGCGTACCCGGAGCGGCAGATCGCCTATGACGATGAGGACTCCGGCTGGGGAATGTGGGACGCCGAGCGGCTGGCCCAGGTGGTGAGCAACCTGGTGGGCAACGCGCTGGAGCACGGGGGAGCGGACGTGCCGGTGTTCGTGCGCAGCTACGCCCGCGGGGAGCTGCTGGCGCTCGAGGTCCACAACCCGGGCGAGCCCATCCCCGAGCCCCGGCTGGCCACGCTCTTCGAGCCCTTCCAGCCGGCGGACACCTCGGGCCAGCGCAAGCGGCGCAGGGGGCTGGGGCTGGGGCTCTACATCGTGAGGGAGCTCGTCCACGCGCATGGCGGGCGCGTGGCGGTCCACTCCGCCGAGGGCGAGGGCACCACGTTCACCGTGCTCCTGCCACGCGACGCGCGCCAGGCGCTGGCGGAGCGCTCGGCCCCGGGCGAGGCCCACTCGACGTGAGCCTCGGCGGGCCGGGGAGGCAGGCGCGGGGGGTGCTCGCGCCTACTCCACGGCCTGGACCGCGGGAGCGGCGCGCAGGGTGAAGAAGGCCACCTCCGGCTGGGTGCCGCGCCGGAGGTACGGGCCGCCGAAGCCGAAGCCCAGGCCCTGGTTCACGTAGAGCTGGTTGCCCCGCACCTGGTAGTGCCCGCGGATGTAGGGCTGGCCCGCGCGACGGAAGAGGGCCTCGGTCAGCCCGCCCACCCAGAACTGGCCGCCGTGCGTGTGCCCGGAGAACTGCACCAGCCCCGCGTACGGCGGCAGCTTCTCCACCGTCGGCGGAGTGTGCGCCAGCACCAGGCGCGTGCCCGAGGTGGGCGCGCCGCGGAAGGTGGCCGCCACGTCATCGCGCCCGGTGCGCCCGTCATCCACGCCGAGGATCGCCGCCGGAGCGCCGCGCACATGCACCACGCGGTGCTCGTTCTGCAGCACCGTGTAGCCCAGGCGCTCGAAGCCCTCGCGCAGATAGGGCGCGTTCACCCAATGGTCGTGGTTGCCGAGCACCACGAAGACAGGGCCCTGCAGGCCCGAGAGCACCTCGCGCACGCGCGGCAGCGGCTTGGGGCTGTGCGTCACATAGTCGCCGGTGAGGAACACGAGGTCCGGCGCCGAGGCGTTCACGGCCATCACCGCGCGGCGGATGCGGATGTCGGAGGTCGCCTGCCCCACGTGGATGTCCGACAGCTGGGCCACGCGCAGGCCCTCGTGCGACGGGTTCAGCCCGGGGACGTGGAGCTCATACTCGTTGAGCGCGAAGTGATCGCGCCAGCGCAGGCGGAGCTCGGACCGCAGCGGATCCTCACCGCTTCTCGCCACCACCTGGTTCCGAGCCAGCGCCAGCCGGTTGCGCCTCTTGGTGAAAGGCGCCGGACTCTCGGCGCGGAGGGCGAGGCGGCGGGAGAGTCTCAGGCGCATGCGGTTCCTTCCGTCGGGGAGGGGGTAAGGGCTGGAGATTCTAGAGAGGACATCCCACGCGGATGAAGGTGGGGGCCTGGACCTGCTTGCCCCACGAGCATCCGAAAGTCGGAGAACAAGAAGCACGAAAGCCACGGAGAAATTCCTGCCCCGTGCCCGGCCGCTCCCTGGGCTACCCGCCAAAAAAGAAACGGGGGAGGGTGTTGGCACCCTCGCCCCGTCACCTGCCAGCCTTCAGCCAGCCGCTCCGTGTCCGGCTCAGTAGCCGCGCAGCACCGTGAGCCCCGCGTCCGTGAGCACGTAGAGCATCGCGGGCGTCACCGTCGGATCATAGTGCAGCTCCTTCACCGTGCCGCCGGCCACGCCGTCCACCTTGGTGAGGTGCTTCTGCGCATCCAGCTGCCACAGCCCCGCGCCCGCCGTGCCGATGAAGAGCGAGCCATCGTCCGTGGCCGCCAGCGACAGCAGCGAGTCCGTGGGCAGCCCCTGCACCTTCGTGGCCTGCTCGTCCGAGCGGCGCTGGATGGTCATCTGCCACAGCCCGAAGTCCCGGCTGGCCACGTAGTAGAGCCCATCCTTCGTCTGCTGGAAGCCGCGCCAGTAGTCCATCTCCTCGACGCTGTTCACCTCCTTGACGAAGCTGTTGAGCTTCTCCGGGTTGACGCTGTCATCCATCCGGTCCCAGTCGATCAGGTTCGGCGAGGGCATCACCACGCCCACGTTCCAGTCGTTGCCGATGAGCACCTCGCCGTTCTGGCCGATGCCCAGCGCGTTGCACAGGCCCGTCATCTGCGTCTTGCCCACCAGGTTGCCGTTCTCGTCATACTTGGGCTTGAACCACACCGGGTGCCGGTGGCTGTTGTACACGAGCCCCTTGATGCGGGTGACGCCGTGGTTGGTGCCGATGTAGATGTCCCCCCGGTTCGCCCCGCGCATCACCTTGGTGCAGGTGAGCACCGTCCGGTCCTCGTCGAAGTGGTGATCGTTCGAGTTGCGGAGGCCCAGGTTCTGCGGGGCGTTGCGCACGGACTTCTGCAGGTGCTCCTCCAGCTCCACGTTGCCGTCCGCGGTGAGCCGCACCACGTCCATGTCGCCCTTCTGGTATTCCTGATAGCGCACCGGGTCGAACCGGCTCGGATCTGGATCATTGTAGGCGGGGAAGTTGCTCCCATCCGGGCTGTAGATGAACGAGGGAGACAGCTCGGCGGCCGCGTAGCCCACGTAAGCGCGGCCCGCGCTCCCGCCGCAGATGACGGTGGAGCCCAGCGCCAGCGTATCCGGCCCGAAGCCATTGCGCGCCTGCCCGATGTTGCTCACCCAGCGCGGCTCGGTGTCGCCCGGCCGCAGCACGCCGATGCGCTCGCCGTCCAGCAGCCAGAGGTTGTACGCGTCATCCACGCCCACCGAGCGCACGCGCCCCAGGTTGTAGCGCTGGGTGTAGTTGACGAGCTTCTCGTTCGGCCAGGGGCCCGGGCCGCCGGTCTGCGGCGGATTGACCGGATCCGACGGAGTGCCCGCGTCCGGAGGAGTGCCCGCGTCCGGAGGAGTGCCCGCGTCCGGAGTGTCGACCGGAGGAGGAGTGCTCGCATCCGGAGCCGGCTTCTGAGGCTGTTCAGGCTCCTCGACCACGGGCGGGGTCTGTTTCCCAGAATCCGTACAGGCCCATCCCAACGCCACCGCCACCACCGCACACGCGCCCCACAGTCTCCGTCTCACGTTCTTTGGCCTCCTCCATCGGTGGATCAGGAGCAATTGCCGTACCGGCCTGGAGGCGGGGTGCAAGAGGCCTGGGAGGGTGATCGGCCTCCCAGGGAGGGAAGGGGTTTTCCCAGAAGCAGTCGAGCCCGCTCCCCAGTGAGGGAAGCGGGCCCGACTGCTTGAGGCGAACGCGGTGCCTACTTCTGCAGATCGTTGTTCGTGTCGTTGTGCAGATCGTTCGCGTTGTTGTTCACGTCGTTGCCCACGTCCTGAGCGCCGTTCTTGATGTCGCTGCCCACGTCCTTGGCGCCGTTCTTCACGTCGTTGCCCGTGTCGCGTGCGTCATTCTTCAGCCCGGCGCCGCCCGTACCGTTGTCGTTCACCGTGTCGTGCTTCATCGTCTTGTCGGTGGACTTGGTGGAGGTGCCCCTGGGGCTGACGGCGCGCAGCTCCACGGCGACGATGTCCTGGCCCTCGAGCTGGAACTTGGCCCGGACCTGGGCACCCTCGGGCAGCGCGTCCTTCTTCACCTTCTTGCCGTCCAGCCACAGCGCCGTCTTGTCGCGGATGTCCAGGTCCGCGGCCGGCAGGCCCGGGCGCTCGATGGTCACGCCCTCAGTGGTCTTGTCCTTGATCGTGCCCTTGATGGTGAAGGCCTGGGCGCTCTTGAAGGTGCCCTCGCTCTCGGTCTGGACGCCGGTGATGTCCTTGAACTTCTTGGAGATCGTCGGGCCCACCTGGGTGGCGTCGACGCCCTCGTTCGCGCCCTGCTGGGACTCCTTGAGGGAGTCCCCGGGCTTCTGCGTGAACACCTGGGTGGCGTCACGCTTCTTCGCCTGCTGAGCCTGCTGCTCCTTCTGGACCTTGTCGTTGGTGGTCGTGTCGTTGGCGAAGGCCGCGGTACCCACGCAGATGGCCAGCGCCGCAATAAGCTTCTTCATTCCCCGTCCCCTTGAAATGGATTGAATGAACTTCGGGGGAAAAAGTGGGGTGCATCTCTCTCCGCGCCAACCGCCGCTCTCTTCCCTGGCCCCTCCTGATCGGAGAGCAGCCGGGCAGAGCAGCCAGTCAGGCAGACGCCGCTCTGCTCACCAGACCTTGAGCAGCTTGGGGCGGCAGACGAACTTGGGGTTGCGCAGGTCCACCACATAGATGTCGCCGGTGGTCTCCTCGAAGCGTCCGGAGAGCAGGCCCAGGCCTGCCGCGCTGGCGACGTACCAGGCATCCTGTCCTTCGAGCTCCTTGAGGTGGCGGAGGTAGACGACGCGGCCCTCCACGGCCCAGAGGGTGCGGAGGCCGTCCTTGTGCACCCCCAGCGCCTTCTCGGGCGGAGGCGCCAGCCGGGCGAGCGAGGGTGGCACGGAGTCCAGCACGTACTTGTCGAAGGCCTTGTTGCCGCTGGGCTCCACCACCTGCACCGAGCGGAGCTGGCCGTCCGCGGCCTGCTGCAGCTCCAGGACGATGACGAGGTCCGGCGCGGGCTCGGCGAGCTGCTGCATGGCCTCGCCCGCTTGGAGGAAGGCGCGCATCGAGTCGTGCGCCGGGTTGCCGTGGGAGAGGGCCTCGAGGCGCTCGGCGGGCGTGCGGGGCTCGCGGCCTTTGGAGCCGGTGGGGCCGCGCGTGGAGCCGGTGGCGCCATAGCGCTGGGCCTGGGCGAGGTAGTTCTGGGCCAGGCGCTTGCCGGTGCTCTGCACGTCGAAGAACGGCGGCTTCTCCATCTGCTTCTCCAGCGCGGCGCGGATCTCACTGAAGTAGGGGTGCACCAAGCCGTTCTCGACGCGCAGCGTGGCGAGATCATCCTCGGCGAAGGACTGCACCCGGGCGGAGACGCGAGCATGCTCCTCGGCGGCCAGCGCCTCGGGCGAGAGGCTCGGATCATCCGGGTGGAGCGTGTGGCCATGCGAGGCCTCGGCGGTCTGCGGCACGCTCCAGCCTCCCGAGGGCGTAGGAGGAACGAGCGACGGGTGCTTCGGCTCCTGCGCGAGCGGCGCATCCGGGGGAGGCACGGCCGGGGTTGGAGGAGCAGGAGGCATCGCGGGGGGAGACTCGGGCGGAGGAGAACGGCGAACCGGCCGGGGCCGCTCGGGATGGGGCGTGGGAGGAGGCGGAGGAGCGGGGGCGGGAGCAGGCGGCTCGGGAGGCGAGGAGAGCACCTCCACCACGAGCGGAGGCGGCGCTGGCTGCGGCGCGCTCATCTGGCGCACGGGCTCATGCTCCCAGAGCAGAGCCAGGAGCGCCGCATGAAGAAGGACCGAGACGAGCCCGGCCCACCCGAGGCGTGAGCGCCGCATCCCCCCACGCTCCCAGAAAGCCGGGGCGCGCTCAACTCCGTCCCGTCACGCGGTGGACAGCCAGGCAGGCGCTGTCCGCCTCGGGACTCAAACGCAGCGGTCGCAGAGGCCGCGCAGGTGGATCTCCACCGCACGCGCGGCGACGGACTTGGGCGCCCCCTTGGACGGCGTCAGGCGCACGGACTCCTCGGAGAGACAGGACACCGTTCCGCAGTCCGTGCAGGTGAAGTGGGGGTGGCTCCCGGTGTGCGTCTTGCCCGGGCGCCGCAGCTCGAAGCGCCACACGTGATCGCCCAGATCGGCGCGCATCACGAGCCCGGCCTCGGTCAGGTCCGTCAGGTTCCGGTAGATGGTGACGCGATCGTAGCCCTCGTCGCCCAGGGACTCGACGAGATCCGCGTGGCTCAGCGGCGCGGTGGCCCGCTCCAGCTCTCGCAGCACGGCCACCCGAGGCGCGGTGCTGCGCAGCCCCACCGAGCGGATCTTGTCCTGGAAATCAACGAGCTTGGGCTGTCGTACAGAGGGCATTCGAGCTTGGGAGCGCGAGGAGACGGTGCGCTGCGAGGAACGGGCCGGTGAGGGACTCATGCCGCCCGATTTCAACTGAACTTGGGGGGCGATAGCCAGCAGTGCCTGCAACGCCGGGGCGCCGCCTACCGGACACATGCCTCGTCCCCCGGGGACCACTCCCGTTTGTATTGATCACTTCGCACCTTGCGACTGCCTCCGGAAAAACCGGACAGGACGGAGAGTTGGCGTCGAGGGGCAGGCACGAGGAGCTCGGGGGGGGCCGAGCTCCTCGGCACGCTCACCACACCCCGGTTCGCAACCGTTCACCGAGACGGAACCGGAACTATGACCCAGAGAGAACCCAATGTCGTGGCCAGGCCGCTGCCTGGCAACGCAGTGACTCGTGCGCCCAGCGCCCGGGAGGAGAACACCCAGCTCACGGGCGCGGGCTCCATCTTCACGCCCAGCCCGCCCACCGCGCAGTCGGCTCCCGGAGCGCCACCGCAGCGGCCCTTCTTCAGCCCGGAGCGTGCGAGGGCTCGCGCGGAGGCGGCCCCGCGCCTGGAGTCCGGCCCCGCGCTGGAGTCTGGCACCCGCATCCACCAATACGAGCTGATCCGCCAGCTGGGCAGCGGCGGCATGGGCACCGTCTTCCTCGCCCGAGACACGCGGCTGGGCCGCCGCGTGGCCATCAAGTTCCTCCACACCACCACGCCGGAGATCACCCGGCGGTTCATCCTCGAGGCGCGGGCCACCGCGAGCTGCAGCCACGAGAACATCGTCATCATCTACGAGGTGGGGGAGTTCGAAGGCAGCCCCTACATGGTCCTGGAGTACCTGCAGGGTCAGCCGCTGAGCAAGGCCGCGGGGAGCGGGCGCCTGCCGCCGCCTCGCGCTGTCGAGTGGATGGTGCCCGTGGTGCGCGCGCTCGGGTGCGCGCATGGACAAGGCATCGTCCACCGGGACTTGAAGCCCGAGAACATCTTCGTCACGGACGCGGGCACCCTCAAGGTGCTGGACTTCGGCATCGCGAAGCTGCTCCAGAAGCCGGAGCGCTCGTCCGAGCAGACCCAGGAGGGACGTGCTCCCCAGGCCGAGGAGACGCACGGCCCGCCCAGAGTCCTGAAGCCCGGCGAGACGCCGCCGGAGCTGACGCGTGGCGGAGCCCTGATGGGCACGCTCTCGTACATGTCCCCGGAGCAGTGGCGCGGCGGCGCCGAGGTGGATCACCGGACGGACATCTGGGCCGTGGGGATCATGCTGTTCCGGATGCTGGCGGGGAAGCACCCGTTGGATCCGCTGCGGGGGGCCCAGCTCGCCGTCACGGGCTTCCTGGACGAGCCGATGCCTCGCCTGCGTGCCGTGGCGCCGGAGGTGCCGGCGGGGCTCGCGGACGTGGTGGACCGGTGCCTGCTCAAGAACAAGGAGCAGCGCTTCCCGGATGCGCTCTCGCTGCTGCGCGCCCTGGAGCCCTTCCTCCCTGGCCAGTACGCCCGCGAGCTGAGCCTCGACGAGAGCCCCTATCCCGGCCTCTCCTCGTTCCAGGAGGCCGACGCGAATCGCTTCTTCGGACGCTCGCGGGAGATCGCCGCCCTGGCCAACCGCATCCACGACCAGCCGCTCATGGCCGTGGTGGGCCCCTCCGGCGCGGGCAAGTCCTCCTTCGTGCGAGCCGGCGTGGTGCCCGCGCTCAAGCGCTCCGGCGAGGCCTGGGAGGTGCTCGTCATCCGTCCCGGGAGGGATCCGCTGGCGGCCCTGGCCAACAGTGTCGCTCCGCTGATCAGCTCCTCCACCACGGTGGCGGATGATCTGCGCGCCCAGGAGGAGCTCATCACGCGCATGCGCCACGAGCCGGGCTACGTCGGCGCCGTGCTGCGCAACCGGGCGCGGCGCTCACGCCAGAGCATCCTCCTCTTCGTCGATCAGTTCGAGGAGCTCTACACGCAGGTGTACGACGCCAGTGAGCGGCGGGCCTTCACCTCGTGCCTCGCCGGCATCGCCGACGACGCGACCTCGCCAATCCGCGTCCTGCTCTCGCTGCGCTCCGACTTCCTGGACCGGGTGCCCGAGGACGAGCACTTCATGGCGGAGCTGAGCCACGGCCTGTTCTTCCTCACCCTGCCGAGCCTCGAGGGCCTGCGCGACGCGCTGGTGGCGCCGGCGGAGATGGCGGGCTACCGCTTCGAGACGCCAGCCATGGTGGCCAGCATGCTCCAGCACCTGGAGGCGACCCAGGGAGCGCTGCCCCTGCTGCAGTTCGCCGCCAGCCAGCTCTGGGAGCAGAGGGATCCGGAGCGCAAGCTGCTCACCGAGCAGCGCTACGCGGCCATGGGAGGCATTGCTGGAGCGCTGGCCAGTCATGCGGACCGCGTGTTGGCGGAGGTGCCCGCGCAGGCGCGCGAGCTGGCCCGGGCGCTCTTCCTGCGGCTGGTGACGCCCGAGCGCACCCGCGCGATCGTCTCCATGGAGGAGCTGGGGGAGCTGTCCCAGGACGGCGCGGCGCTGCAGCGGCTGATGGAGCTGCTCGTCCAGGCGCGGCTGCTGGTGGTGCAGACCGGGGGCAGCGCTGGCGGGGCCACCGTGGAGATCGTCCACGAGTCGCTCATCCACAGCTGGCCCACGCTGCGCCGCTGGTTGGACGAGGGCCAGGAGGACACGGCCTTCCTGGAGCAGCTGCGCGTGGCGGCCCGGCAGTGGCAGGCCAAGGAGCGAGACAGCGATCTGCTGTGGCGCGGCGAGCTGGTGGAGGAGGCGCAGCGCTTCCAGCGCCGCTACCGAGGGGAGCTGCCCCGGATGCAGCAGGACTTCCTGGCGGCGGTGTTCGCACTGGCGGCCAGGGACACCCGGCGCAAGCGGACGCTGGCCGTGGGAGCCATGGTGTTCCTGGGCCTGCTGGTGGCGGCCTCCTCGGTGGCGCTGCTGATCATCCGGGAGTCCAAGCAGGAGGCGGTGCGCCAAAAGCAGGAGGCGGTGCGCCAGGCCGAGGCCGCGCAGCTCGCGGAGGCCGAGCAACGCAAAGCCAAGGACGAGGCTGAGCGCAACCTGGCCGAGGCGCAGGCCAAGGAGCAGCAGCGGCGGGAGGCCCTGGAGAATGCAGTAAGGGCCAAAGCAGAGGCGGAGAGCGCCAAAGAGAGACTCTCTGCTGCC